>NZ_CABQXJ010000068.1:0-17861 GCF_902468165.1 uncultured Intestinibacter sp. | reverse complement strand
TCATTGCTAAATACATTCCTACTTCTGTACATTCTCCAGTGAAGTTAGCTCTTAATTCTTCTACTACTTGCTCGTCTACACCTTGAGCTACACCTATTCTGTGCTCGTCAGCCCAAACCATTTCACCTTTTAATTCTTCGAATTTTTCAGCTCCAACGTGACATACTGGACATTCAGCTGGTGCGTTTTCTCCTTCATATATATATCCACATACTTGGCATACCCATTTCTTCATAGTTAAATTCCTCCTAATATTATACAATTCTTCTTATATTTGTCTCTTTAGTATATACCCTAAAGATATTTTTTTCAAACATTTTTTACTTTTTTTTAAAAAATTTATTAATCTTTGTAAATCTTAAACTTTACACTTTATATATACCACGTATGTAACATATTAAACATATTTTTTAAATTTTTTAAAAAAATTATTTTCTTATTAGATAACTAGCAATTTCATAATATCTTTGCTTTGAATTTCCTTTATTTAAAATTCTAACTGTCCAGCTCTTTTTTCTTTTTTCTTAGGTTCAAATTTTTTATCAAATTCATCAACCTTATCTTGATTTACATTATAACAATCGTCAAATATAAAAAATCCTTCTATATTATTTAATGCATCTTCTTTTAAAGTTTTAACCATAAAAAATGGAGCTTCGTCTTCTACTGGTACACCTTCAAGGTGGATTTTGTATTTTGATGCACTTTCAAATCCAAATCTTTTATAATAATTTTCATCTCCTGTTATAAAAATAGCACTATATCCTAATCTCGCTGCTTTTTGCATAGATATTCTGATCAGTTTGCTTCCTATTTCTTTTCTTTGGAATTTTGGATGTACACTGATAGGACCGAATGTTATAAACGTTTCGTTATCAACTCCATCTATATATCCCTTTGTATAGACAATATGTCCTACAATCTTCCCATTACACTCTACAACTAATTCTAAATCTTCTATTGATTTAGAATTGTGATGCAAATTATGTAGTACTAGATGTTCACTGCACCCTGGTCTATATACATTCCAAAATGCCTCTCTCGTCAAAACTTCTACTTCTTTATAATCGTCTTTTTCAATTTTTCTTATAATTAAACTCATATTAATCCCCCTTATAACGCTTAGTTTTTTCTAATTATATCATATATTTAATATTTAAAATTTTTATCTTCAAATCCTTCTAAATATATTAATTTAGATATAAAATTCACTTCGTTCATGGCGCCAACGAATCAAAGATTCCGTTGCTTAAAATTCACTTCGTCATGCGACTCAGATAATACGTAATTTCCTTATAATAAAAAAAGTGTTGCAAAATATCTCTATTTCACAACACCTCTGTATATAAAAATCTTATTTTATCCAAAATATCTTTCTAATAATCCTAAGAATGCTTTACCATGTCTAGCTTCGTCTTTACACATTTCATGAACTGTATCATGTATAGCATCTAATCCTAATTCTTTAGCTCTTTTAGCTAATTTTAATTTTCCATCAGTTGCACCGTATTCAGCATCAACTCTAGCTTTTAAGTTTGCTTTTGTATCAGCAACAACACATTCTCCTAATAATTCTGCGAATTTTGCAGCATGTTCAGCTTCTTCGAAAGCTATTCTTTTGTAAGCTTCTGCTACTTCTGGATATCCTTCTCTATCAGCTTGTCTACTCATTGCTAAATACATTCCTACTTCTGTACATTCTCCAGTGAAGTTAGCTCTTAAATCTTCTACTACTTGTTCATCTACCCCTTGAGCTACACCTATTCTGTGTTCATCAGCCCAAACCATTTCACCTTTTAATTCTTCAAATTTTTCAGGTCCTACATGACAGACAGGACATTCTGATGGTGGATTTTCTCCTTCATATATATAACCACATACTTGACATACCCATTTTTTCATAATTAATTCCTCCTAAATATTATTTATTATTAAATTTATCTTGTATTATATATACCTAAAATTTTTATACTTAAACAGTTTTTATAAAACTTTTTAGTTATTTTATATATAATACTCATACCCCTAAAATTTCTCGACAATATAATTTTAGTCTTTTCTAATTTTTTTTGCAATATTTTGTAATTATTTAGTTATCTAATTAAAGCTCATACCCCAATGTTAAATATATATTTTCCAACTCTTCTCTCATCTTCTCATTGCCCTCTGCCCTAACTTGAGAACACATATTAGGTTTATATTTTCCCGCTACCAACTTTGCTGCAAATGCCATACAAGTTGACTCTCCGCATTTTCCACAATTTAGTCGAGGAAGTACTTCATATACATCAAATGGACTAGGTAAGTTGCGTTTTTCATCACTAGGTTTTATGCTGTCTTTTTTTTCATAACAATCGTTTATAAAATCTTTTATATAATCTAATGTCTCAAATGCATCTGTTTCATTTAATAATTTAGATACTTTTATATCGTCTTTTGTTATTACTATTATTTTTGGACCGTAGTTATATGTTAGAGTTTGTCCTTTTTTGTTGTATATAGCTGTTTTTAAGTAAGTATTTAAATATGGGAAAAGCTCTGATACATCTCTAGATGGAGTTGCTATTATTCTTATTCTCTTTGAGTCTGTTGTGCATGGTTGTATAAAACTTAAATTGATTTGTTCTAAAAACATAATTATCCCCCTATAATTTTTTAATAAATTTTATTATAAATTATTTAAAGCTTCAACTAATTTATCTATATCGTCTTTTGTATTAAAATATCCAATACCAATTCTAAGACTACCCCTGTCTTTTGTATTGATTACGCTATGTGCAGTTGGTGCGCAGTGCAGTCCTGCCCTAAGCATTATGTCGTATTTTTGATCTAATATAGTAGATATATCCTCTGGTCTTTTGTTTTTTATATTAAAACTTATTACACTTAAGATTTTTTCACAGTCTTTGGGTCCGTAAACTTCTATATCTTTTACAGTTTCCAATCTCTGTAAGGCGTATTTTGTAAGTTCTTTTTCTTTATTATGTATATTGTCTATTCCTTCTCTATTTAAAAACTTTATAGCTGCTCTAAGACCAGCTATCCCACTTACATTTGAGGTTCCAGTTTCTAAATGATTTGGATAATAATCAGGCTGATATTCATATGCAGAATCACCACCTGTCCCCCCTGCTTTTAGCGGTTTTATGTCTATATCCGTATTTATTATAAGACCTCCTGTCCCCATAGGACCAAGTAAACTTTTATGTCCTGTAAATGCAAGAATGTCTATGTTGTCTTCTTTTATATCTATCTTCATAGCTCCAGCGCTTTGTGCAGCGTCTACTAAAAATAATATTTTGTTTTCTCTCGCTATTTTGCCTATTTCTTTTATAGGTTGTATTGTTCCAAGTACGTTTGATGCTTGTGTAAATACTATTAATGCTGTGTCTTTTCTTATGTATTTTTTAATATCTTCTGGATTTGTAATCCCGTCTTTTGAACATTCTACTGTGTCTATTTTTATATTTATATCTTTTTCTAAAGTTTTTAGACATCTCCAAACGGCATTATGCTCCAAACTACTTGTTATTACATGGTCATTTTCCTTTAGTATTCCTCTTATTGCAATATTTAAAGAATCAGTTATATTGCTTGTAAATACAACTTTTTTAGGATCATCAAAATTAAAAAGATTTCCAATAAGTTTTCTACATTCATAAACAATATAATCTGATTGCATTGCTTTTTTATATGAGCCTCTTCCAGAAGAGGTCCCATTATTTATCATAAAATCATATACTGCATCTGCAACTTCTTTTGGTTTTGGAAAAGAAGTCGCTGCATTATCTAAGTAAATCCCCATTTTTCCTCCTAATATTACCTTTATATTATTTTATATATGTAAATTAAAACGCTTTTTGAGTATTCTCAATACGTTTTTTTAACCAATTATAAATATCATTATATACATCTTCATAATTAAGTTCATTAAGTATCTCATGACGTCCATCTTTATAAAGTTTTATATCTATATCTTCTACACCTTGGACTTTATAATTATTGTATACTTGTTTTACACTTTTACCGTAATTTCCAACTGGGTCCATATCTCCAGCAACAAATAATAATGGTAGGTCATTTGGTATTTTGACTTTATTTTGTGGACTTTGTATAAATTCCAATACATCAAATAACGTCTCATATCCGTTTAATGTAAATAAGAAAGTACAGTATTTATCATTTACATATTTATGTACTATATCTTTATCCCTACTTATCCAATCATTTTGTGTAACTACTGGCTCGAATTTTTTATTGTAAGTCCCAAATGCCATTTTTTCTACAAATTTACTTCTGTAATTATCTCCTTTAAATGCCTTTAATATTTTTAGTACTGCTTTTCCACCTTTTAATACAACTTTTGGCTGACTACCAGTACCAACTATTACTGCTCCATCTACCTTATCTCCGTAAGTCATTATGTATCTTCTAATCATAAAAGATCCCATAGAGTGCCCCAATACAAAATAAGGTATTTCTTCTCCAAATCTAGACTTTATTTCTTTTGTAATCTCATATAAATCGTCTACTACTGTTTTACTTTTGTATTGTGTTGGAAAATACCCCAATTCATCATCATCTTTTGCTGTAAGACCATGACCAAGGTGGTCATTTCCCACAACTAATATCCCCTTTGAATTTAAAAATCTTGCAAATCTATCATATCTATCTATGTACTCTATCATCCCATGTGATATCTGGACAATCGCTTCAATATCACCTTCAGGCTCCCACACAATTGTGTGTAAATTATTTTCATTATTAGTAGATTTTATATAAAGTTCTGTTTTTTTCATTTCAAACTCTCCCTTACAATTAATTTTTCTTTATTCTACTAAAGGAAAATGGATTATTTATTAAATTATATTACATTTTATTACTTTACTGTAAATTTTTTAATAAAAAAACTGCCATAAGTTATAAACTCATGACAGTTTTAAAAAGATTTATTTAATTATTGTTTTTAATTTCCACTTTTCATTTTTATATCTTATATATCCTATCAATAGACCTACAAACCATCCTATAGGAATAGCATAATAAACTACTGATGGGCCAATTTTGTTTGAAAAAATATATACGATTATCAATCGAATAAAGAAATTCAACATGGTAGCTATTACAAATATACTTATATCTCCAGCACCTTTTAGCACTCCGCAATAAGCATTCATAAAACCTTTTAATATATAAAATGCTGAAACTACACGAAGGTATTTGATTGCAAAACTTATAGCATCTTCACTTTGAGCTTCATCTAAAAATAAATCTATTATATCCCTTCCAAAAATAAATAATATACTGAATATAATTAAACTCATAATTGATATCATAATTAAGGTACTTTTTAATCCTTCTTTTACTCTATCTATTTTTTTAGCACCTATATTTTGCGCTGTAAATGTACCTATTGCATTTCCAAATGACGCAAGTGGAATCATAGTTATTGAATCTATTTTTGTCGCTATAGTATATCCAGCTATTATAGATGATCCAAATGTATTTACTATTATTTGAACTAAAAATATGCTTATATATACAAATGACTGTTGAAATATAGATGGTATAGCTATTTTATTCATATTTTTTAGTATTTTAAAGTCAAAAAGTTTAAAATCTAAATCATCTATTTCATTATTTTTATAAGTTTCCTTATCACTATTTATTTTTTTATATTCACTATTTATAGAGTCTTTTTTATCAAATTTTTTCAAATTAAAAAATAAGTATCCTATAGATAAAAAAGCCGATATACCTTGTGCAATCAAAGTAGCCATAGCGACTCCAATCACTCCATATTGGAGTTTTACAACAAATATTAAATCTAAAAGTATATTTAAGAAACTAGAGAATATAAGAAAGTACAGAGGTATTTTAGATTCTCCAAGCGCATTGAAAATCGAAGTTATTATATTGTATAAAAACATAAATGTAAGCCCTAAGAAATATATGTTTAAATAATTTAGTGCATCATCAAATATATTTACAGGGGTTTTCATTATTTTTAATAAAAACTTCGACATACATAATCCTATACAAGCTAAAAAAATACTAAGCACTCCTATAGCTATTATAGATGTGTATATTGATGTCTTCATTTTATAAATCATCTTTGCCCCATAATATTGAGATATTACAACTGCACATCCTATCCCACTTCCTATAGCAATTGACATAAATACCATAGTTATTGAATAAGATGCTCCTACTGCTGCTAGTGCATCTTCACCGACATAATTTCCGACAATTATTGAATCTACTAAGTTGTAGAGTTGTTGAAATACGCTGCTTAAAACTAACGGTATTGAAAAATATGCAATTGATTTTGCTGCATTACCTTCTGTCATATAATTTTCCATACGCCTTTTAAAAGTAAATTATACTTTTTATTCTCCTTTCTTTAGTTAAATATGTGTTTGAGTTTTATTAAATTTTACTTTTTTATTTTTAATTTGAATTTTTATATTGAGTTAATTTATAGATTTTGTATCTTCTTTTTTTAAATTATTTTTCTTTAAAAAAGATAATTTTGTCTCTGAAATTATAATTGCACAAAATATTATCAAACATCCAACTATCATTTTTAAAGTTAGAACTTCGTGTAAAATTATAACTGATAATATAGTTCCAAATACTGATTCTAGTGATAAAATTATAGCTGACTTTGTCTGGCTTACATCTCTTTGGCAAATAGTCTGAAGTAAAAATGCAATTGTCGTAGAAAATATGCCTAAATAAAGTACACCTATTATAGATGATATCTGCGCTTGTATTTTTATTTCATTAAACAATATCTGTACTATTAGTGATAAAATAGTTGCAACGCTAAATTGAATAACAGTCAGAACTATTGCGTTGTTTTTTTTAATAAATTCGCCTGTGAAAAATATGTGAAATGCAAATCCAAACGCACATATCATTGTCAAAAAATCTCCAAAATTGATGCTAAAGTCGGCTTCTAAAGATAGTATTCCTATTCCCAAAATCGCTATTATACTGCTTATTATTCCGTATTTGTCTAGTGGTCTTTTGTATAATATAAAACCGATAAACGGTACTATTACTACGTTTATAGCTGTTAAAAAGGCGTTTTTTGATGCTGTTGTATAAGACATTCCAATCGTTTGAAATGCAAATGCAATAAATAAAAATACACCAATTAAACTACCTGCTTTTACAGCTTCTTTAGTTATATTATTCTTAATTTCTTTAAAAAATATAATTCCAAGTAAAACTGCTCCTATAAAAAATCTTATTGTCAATATCTGAAGTGGTGTAAGTCCACCGCTTAAAGAAATTGAAACCCCTATAAATCCACTTCCCCAGATAAAAGCAGTCAAACCTAGTCCAATCTCTCCTTTGTATTTAGTAAACATAAAATCCCCCCTTAAAAAACTGTAAATTAATTTTTAAAGACCCTATACAATATTTTAGAATTTTAAAATACATCCTTATACCGATTATCTATAGTTTATTTTATTACTATTATAATTATATCATTGCACTACATCATCTTCTATATTGCTACATTTTAGGGTTTTGAATTATGCAAAAAATAAAACCCAAAGAATTTGTTTTTCTCTTTGGGTTTTAAATTAATATTATCTCCAATTTTTATTGTAGTCTTCTATAGTATTTTGAATATTATCGCTTTTAAACAAAGTACTCATAACTGCATAATCATCACAGTAATCTATAATTTGTTTTATATTTTGAGACAAAATTCCGCCTAACGCAACAATCTTTATTTTAGTCAAATCTTTAGCATTTTTTAAAAGATCTACTCCCTTAGGTGTTAGCCCTTCTTTGCATTTTGTATCAAATATATGTGAAAGAGTTATATAATCTATATCTATTTTTTTACTTTCTATAATTTTATTTAACTCAATAACCTCATGTGTACTGTGTAGAGATAGTCCTATTTTTTTATTTTTATCGAACTTATAACCCCTACTTATCAAATCTTTAAATAAATTATATGGAAGGTGTACTCCATAAACAGGATAATTTTCATATAATTCAATCGAGCTATTTACAATTATATTTATATCTGCTTTATTTTCTTTTAATTCTGAAACTATCTCATTATATAGTTTTTCCAATTCACTATATTTTAAATCTTTTTCTCTTAAAATCAAGTACTCTACATTATTTTTAGCAGCTTCGACTATAGTTTTTATGTATTTTTCTTTGGAGCATAGATTTCTGTTGCTGATTAAATACATCTAAAATCTCTCCCAATCTTTAAATACATATTGATATCCGATTGAATTTAACATTTTTCCTACTTCTTCTAAGCTGGCATCTGTATTATTTTCAAATTGGTTTGTTCCACCTTCTCCTAAAGTATGTCCCCCTACGTCTGTTGTTACTTCGGCGCTTAATTTAGTAACTCCTAATGGCATTACATTTTTTCTAAATTCTAAATCCTCTCTTGTCGAAACGTTTAATGCTGCATGAGGGTCGAAAAGTCTCATAACCGTCATTATTTGAAATTCTGTTTTATCGTCTACTGGATTTATATCGTCAAAGCTCCCCTTAAATGGCTTCATTCTAGGTGCTGAATAAGAAAGCTCTATATGTGGATATTTTGTTTTTAAATATTCTCCATGTAAAATAGTGAAAAATGCGTCTTTTCTATAGTCAGCAAGTCCTAATAGTGCGCCTATTGATAAACTTCTCATTCCTGCCATTGCCCCTCTTTCCGGCGCATCTAGTCTAAATTTGAAATTTGCCTTTGGTCCTTTTATGTGTACCTTTTTATAAACTACTTCATCATATGTTTCTTGATAGACAGTAAGTGAGTCTGCACCATTTTCAACAAGGTGTTTATACCCTTTTACTTCCATTGGATATACTTCTATCCCTATTGACGAAAATCTGTCTGAAATAAGATTTACCGCCTCTCCTATATATTCAACTGGAGAATGTCTTTCACTTTCGCCTGTAAGTACTAAAATATGTTTAAATCCCATATCAGCTATATAATCTGCTTCGTTTTTAATTTGCTCCATATTTAATTTTCTTCTGTTTATCCCACTTTTACAGTTGTATCCGCAGTATACACAGTGATTTACACAGTAATTTGCAATATACATAGGAGTATATAAAGTTACTGTTTTGCCAAGATGTTGAAGACTTAATCTATGAGCTTTTTGTGCCATCTGTTCTAGGTGTTGTGTGGCTTTTGGTGATAATAAGTTTAAGACATCCATATGATCTAACTTATTTTTATTTAAACTTCTTAAAACATCTGGCTCTGTAACATTTTTAAAATATCCGTCGAAATCAAAATCTCTGTATTTTTCTAAAACTTCATAAAAACTCATCTATATTCCCCCTTATAGACTTCCTAAAAATCCAGTTAAAGGTGATGATGCATTTGCAAAGTTGCTCACTGGTCCAGTTTTTCCTAGGTATGCCTCTCTTCCACCTTCTACTGCTAATCTAAATGCATTTGCCATTTTTACTGGGTCTTGTGCTGATGAAATTGCTGAGTTTACTAAAACTGCAGCTGCCCCCATCTCCATAGCCTCCATCGCTTGTGATGGCTTACCAATGCCTGCATCTACAATTATATTAGTGTCTAACTCATCTATCATTATCTGAATCATTTCTTTCATTTTTAATCCCCTATTTGACCCAATCGGTGCGCCTAGTGGCATTACAGCAGCTGCTCCAGCTTCTATTAAACGTCTTCCTGCGTATAAGTCTGGTGACATATATGGAAGAACTACAAACCCTTCATCTGCTAGAATTTTAGTTGCTTTTATTGTCTCTTCGTTGTCTGGTAGTAAGTATCTTGTATCTGATATAACTTCTATTTTTATAAAATCTCCACAGCCCATTTTACGAGATATCCTAGCTATTCTAACTGCTTCTTCTGCATTAGTAGCTCCCGAAGTATTAGGAAGTATAGTCATTTCTTTTGGTATATAAGTCAAAATATTTTCATTTGGATTGTCTAAATCAACTCTTCTTATTGCCATTGTTATTATTTCGCTATTGCTTGCTTTTATAACTTCTGGAAGAATATCGTTACTTCCAAATTTCCCTGTCCCTATTAAAAGTCTGCTGTCAAATTCGTGTCCACCTAATATTAATTTATCCATTTTGTCTCCCCTTTTTAATTTAGTATCTAAAATTTAAATCAAATTACTGTTTTATATTTATAGTACATCATAATATTTTTACTAACTTTTATCTTTTTATATCTTCAATTAAAATTTTCATAGCTAAGTTTGCCATATGATTTGCACATATTGAAACCCTTGGAGCCATTAGTCCTTCGCCTTCTTTTGCCTCGTGTTCAAAATCTCCACAAATATAAAATTTATCTCTTATTTTCTTTGTTTTTATTATATTTGAATCGTAATATCCAGCCATTCCAGATGATGCAATTAGGTATTTATCTTTAAAGTTTCTAAGTACAGTATTACATATCATAGCCTTGTTTTTTGGATCATCAAAGGCCTCGATTACGATATCATATTCTTTTAAAAAATCTATATTTTCTTTTGTAACAAATATATCCTTAGTTTTTATCTTTACAAAAGGATTTATATCTTTTATTAAAGATTTTAGTGCCTCTGTTTTTTTCATACCTATATGTTTTACAAAATACTGCTGTCTATTTAAATTAGACGGTTCAACTACATCATAATCTACTAAAATAATTTCGCCTACTCCTACTCTAGAAAGTGAGATAGCTATATTTGAACCTAGTCCTCCAAGACCTAAAACTGCAACTTTTCCAGATTTGAGCTTATTATGTAAATTTGGCGTATGTCTTGCAATCATAACTCTTTCTAACTCGTCTTTTGTTGGGATTTTTCCCCTCTCTATAAGTGTAAGTCTATCATCTTCTTTTAAAATTTTATCTTCCTTTAATGGAAATCCATTTAAGATAAGCACATCACAATTCTTATCTACTTTATTTCGTAATTTATAAGCTGTGCAGTTTTCCTCTATTTCTGTCTGAATCTCATTTAAGAATATCTTCAAATCAACCACCCCCTACAAAGCTTATAACTTCCACTGTATCTTCATTTTTTAATAAATATGTACTGTAGACTTCGTCATCTAGTATTTCCATATTTACTTCTACAACGACCTTTTGTGGATTTAAGTCGTAATTTTTTAAAAGATCTTTTACAGAAATATCTTCTTTTAAATCTACAGTTTTACCGTTTAATATCATATTGTTCCCCCTTTTTATTGATTAGAAATCTTATTTAAAAGCAAAAAAAGCAGAAAATAAACCATACCCGCGGTGGTATGCCCCATTTTCTGCTTTTTAAGCTACTGATATATTACCATTTTATGTAGTACATGTCAATTGTTTTTGAGGAAATATTTTCTATTTTTTTATATATTCAATTTATTCTTTTTGCATCAAAACTTATTTTTATTGCTAAATATATTTATACAATTAAACTACTTCTTTTTGCTCTTCTTTAAATTCTTCTAAATTCACAACTCTATCGCATATTTTGTCTACTAAAGCTTTTTCATGACTTATAACTATTACACCTATATCATTTTTCTTGGCATAATCTAAAACTACATCCCAAATTTGTGCTTGTGTTATTGCATCTAACATAGTTGTCATCTCATCAGCAATTAAAAATCTAGTCTTCGGTGATAATGCCCTTATAACACAAAAACGTTGAAGTTCTCCACCTGATAATTCACTCGGCCATCTATTCATCCATCCTTGTTTAATACCCATAGCTTCTATCAATTCCTTTGATGGAATAAATGCCTCGTTTATTATTTTTTTCATCTTCCACTTTGGATTTAC
The DNA here is from genome assembly GCF_902468165.1 of uncultured Intestinibacter sp. Classification (NCBI taxonomy): domain Bacteria; kingdom Bacillati; phylum Bacillota; class Clostridia; order Peptostreptococcales; family Peptostreptococcaceae; genus Intestinibacter; species uncultured Intestinibacter sp. The sequence continues at coordinate 6,055 of NZ_CABQXJ010000068.1, read as the reverse complement.
AGATTTTTCGGGATGTTGGAAAATAAGTTGAACTGGATTGTATCCATTTTTTTCTCTTTTACATCCTTTAAGTATCACTTCTCCGCTTTCTGGAGTTATGTATCCAGCCAATATTTTGGCAAGTGTCGTCTTACCAAATCCACTTGGAGCAATAAGTCCAACGACTTCACCGCTATTTACACAAAAATCAATATCCTTTAATATATATCTATCCTCATTATATTTAAAATTTATATTTTTAGCTTTAAGTTGCATGAATACATCTCACCTTTCCATTTCTAATTTCTTTAATTTCCGGTACTCTAACTTTACATTCCTTTGTTTTGATTTTACATCTATCACAAAATACACATCCTTTTGGAAGTTCACTTGGAAGTGGCTGTGTCTTATCGTCTAAAGCTTTAAATTCATGGTTTGGAAGTGCCTTGTAAAGTGCCTTTGTATAAGGATGTCTCAATTTTTCTATATTTTTAAAATCATCTGTATTGGCTATTTCTAAAGTAGAACCTGCATAAAAAATAGCCACCTTATCTGCAATTTTAAGTGCAGCAGATATGTCGTGTGTTATCATAAGTATTGAACATCCGCTATCAGCCACTTTTCTAAAGTCTTTTAGTACTTCATTTAAGGATTCTTCGTCTAATCCTGGAGTCGGCTCATCTGCAATTATTACCTTGCTGTTTGATGCTAAAGCTGTGCATAAAAGCACCTTTCTCGCCATCCCTCCTGATAGTTGGAATGGATAATAATTTTTAACTTTTTTGTCTAAATTATATTTTTCAAAGAGATTATCTACAATTTCGTCTTTAGCTTTTTTATCCTTATTTTTTATAGATATTTTAATTTGACTTCCTACCTTTTTTAAAGGGTCGAGATAATTTACAGATTGAGGTATAAGTACAATCTCACGCCCTCTTAAGTTTTGTTTTCTCTTTTCTGTCAGCTCTTCTTTGTTGTAAATTATCTTTCCATGTGTAGACGAGTTATGTGGAAGTATTCCCAAAATAGCGTGTGCAAGAAGACTTTTTCCAGAACCACTAGAACCTACAACTGCCAATATCTCGCCTTTATTTAATTCTATATCTAAATTTTTAATTACTTCTAAATCAGTTCTAACTAATCCTTTTGTATATTGAGAAAATGATATTCCCAAGTTTTCAACTTTTAAAATTGGCTCTTTCATCTCTACCTCCTATTTATACGCTGTTTTAGGATTTATTAATTTTTCTATATTTTTGCCTATTCTGTCTACCATCATAGAAACTAAAACTAAACTAAGCCCTGGGAAAAATGCAAGCCACCAGTCTCCACTTGTAAGGTATTTCATACTTTCTGAAAGTATTACACCTATGGCTGGTTCATGTGGTGGAAGCCCAAAACCTAAGAAAGTTACTGATGCTTCGTGCAAGATTGCATGTGGGAATATAAGTACAGCTCCAACTATTATCTGAGGTATTACATGAGGCAAGATATGTTCTTTTGCTATATACCAATTTGATTTTCCAAAGTTTCTCGCAATCTTCGTATAATCCGACTCCATAATCTGCATAACTTCCGCTCTTATAACTCTAGTAAGCGATGTCCAGTGAGTAAGCGAAACACCGACTACAATACCTTTTATACCTCCACCCATAGCAATTGATATAAGTATTACAACTAATGTGTGAGGTACTGATAAGACTAAATCTATAAGCCAAGTTACAATAAAATCTACCTTTTTCCCAAATGTAGGACCAATAATACCTAATAATACTGCAATTATTGTACTTGTAAGGGTAGCTAAAATACCTATTTTCATACTTATGCTAAGACCTTTTATAGTTCTAGTAAGCATATCTCTTCCCACCCAATCAGTTCCAAATAAATGATCAAGTGATGGAGGTTGAAATTTATTTAATAAATCTACATATAAATTATCTTCACCTATAAAAGTTCCCCAGATTAATATATCTGCAAATAAAATAACAAATACTGTTATCCAGAATATTGTTCTTTCTCTAGCCCCGTAATTAAGAAGTTTTTTGTTTTTTAGTTGTCCTTTTTCTTTGATTTTTTCCATTATAAATTTTGTCCCTCCTTAATTCTAGGATCTATCACTCTGTATAATAAATCTGCAATTATATTTCCAGAATAGACAAATACTAAACTTATTATCGCTATTCCCATAAGAAGTGGTAAATCACCTTTAAGTCCTGCTGAAACTGTCGCTTGACCAAGTCCAGGATATGAAAAAACTTGCTCTACAAATATTGTTCCTCCAAATAATTCGCTAAAGGATAAAAACTGAAGTGTTATTGCTGGAAGTGATACATTTTTAAGAACATGATTAAATATTATACTTATTTGACTTTCGCCACGTGCTTTTGCAAATAATATATAGTCGCTTTCCATTATCTCTATGACCTTTTGTCTTGTATTCATACATATACTCGAAATACTTATTATTGAAAGAGTGAGTGCAGGTAGTATTATATGTTGCATTCTCTCAACAAATCCCACATTTTCTGATAAAACGCCGATTGGTACGCTTAGTGCAACTGGGAACCACCCTAATTTTACAGAAAATAATATTATAAATAATATTCCAAGCCAAAATGTCGGAGTCGACATTATTATATAGCAATATCCACGTATTATTTTGTCTATTAATTTTCCTTCTTTTATGCCTGCTATAATCCCTAAAATAAATCCTATAATTCCAGAAAGTATCCAAGATATTCCCATAAGCCATATAGACGACATAAATTTTTGTCCTATTACTTCTAAAACTGGTCTTCTATATATCATAGAAGTTCCCCAATCTCCACTTATAATCGATTTAAACCAAGACCAAAATCTAATTATAGGAGGTTGATTTAAGCCCCAATGCTCTGCTATTAATTGTCTTTGTTCAGCACTTACTTTTGTTGATGCTCCGACATAAGCTGTAACTGGGTCGATTGGAGATAATTCCATTAAAACAAAAGTAATTATACAAAGAGCTACTAAAAGAGTTATTAATTTCAAAACTTTTTTAGTTAAAAATTTCCCTATTCCCTTATTCATATTTTCTCTCCTCAAAATCTTCAAAAATACAATATCAAACTAGTACCTATTTCTAGGTACTAGTTTGTATCTTAGCTTTATTTATATTTAATGTTTATTTCCATGACCATTCATTAACATTGTCAAATATTCTTCCGCCGTGTGGTTGAACTACTGGGTTTCCAAAGTCAAATCCATCTGCAGCTAAGTAAACGTGATTTGCATTTACAAGCCAGCAATATGGTGCGTCGCCTTTTGCAGATGTATATTTTTGAAGGTCTTTCCAATATGGTAATGCTTCATCTTCATCTTTTGCATCTAATGCTTTATCTATATCTTCGTTTACTTTTTCGTTATTATAACAACCTGCATTGTCCCATGCAACTGTTCCACCTGCTATAGGACCGTAATATAAGTTGTATAATTCTGATGGATCTCCTGAACCAAATCCAAATAATACAGCTTCTTTATGTATATCTTCAAGTATTGTATCCCATGTTCTAACTTCTAAGTTAACGCTTATACCTATTTCTTTTGCTACATTTACAAATTCTAAAGCCATTTCTTGTCTGTATTCACCTTCAGTATATAGTAATTTAAATTCAGCTTTTTGGCCGTCTTTTTCTAATACTCCATCATTATCTGTGTCTTTCCATCCACCATCTGATAATATTTTTTTAGCTTCGTCTACATTTGCATATTCATCTTTAGATAATTCAGTACTTTTATCTTCCCATGGCATTTGTTCAAGCCCTGTAGTAGAAGGTGTACCATATCCATTAAGTACTCCATCTACTATCTTTTGTCTATCTACTGCAGTATTTAAAGCCTTTCTTATAGCTTCATCACTTGTTACATTGTTACCCATATCGTATCCGTCTTTTGCTTTTTCTCCTGCTTTAACCATTGGGAACTCAACACCATAACATTCTATACTTTCTATATCAACTACATTTGCTCCATCTACTTTTTTATCTGCTAAGTTTCCGTTTATTTGGCACACATCTACATCTCCAGTTTGAACAGCAGAATAAGCAGCATCTGTATCTAGAAATACCATTGTCAATTGTTTAATTTTTGGTTTATCGCCATAATAATTTTCATTTTCTTTTGCTATAACTTGTTGACCTTTATCCCATTGTACAAATTCATAAGGCCCTGATCCAACTGGATTATCTTTAAAGTTTTCATCATAAGCATGTTTAGGAACTATACCTAAGTATGCTAATCTCTCCATAAATGCAGAATATGTTCTATTTAATTTAAATTCTATTATAGTATCATCTTTTGCAGTTATCTTATCTATCATTGTTAAATCTATTTCTGAACCTGAGTTCTTAGCAGTTTCATATGTAAATGCTACATCTTCTGCTGTTACTTTCTCCCCATCTGTAAATTTAGCATCGTCTCTTATAGTTACTGTCCATGTTAATTTATCATCAGATACTTTATATCCAGTTGCCAAATCATTTTCAAATCCTAACTCTTTATCTCTTTTAAATAAAGTTGAGAAAAATACTTTTGTAAGCGATCCATGTCCGCCTGTTGTAGCATCAAATCCTGATTCTGGCTCTTCTCCAATTGCCACTATTAACTCATTATTTTTGATTCTCTCTTCTCTCTTTGATGTAGTTTTATTAGAAGAAACCTTTTCATTGCTACTGGCGTTATTACTAGAAGAACACCCTGTTAAACTTCCAACAGACAGCATCACAGCCACCCCTACTGCTAAAAACTTTTTTAATTTCATAATTATCCTCCCTAATTCTCTTTTTTAACTACTCCTCAGTTTTTTATTAATATATAATTTACAAGTAACCTTCTTGAACATAAAAAGCCATGAAGGCATAGACCTTCATGGCTTTTATATCATTCATTGATATCTTACAAATTAAATATTAACTTACGATAAGTGTAACACATTGTTAATATTTTCTCAACAATTTATTGACAAAATTTATTTTTATTTAAATTTTATTCCATGCTTTCTTTTACTTCTTCATCATCTTCATCAGTTATTTCTTTATTACCCCAATAATTTGCAAGTACTGATACTGAAAATGCATGCCATATACCTGCTATTGCTGGTGCTATTGCGGCTTCTGGTGCAAAATGTGCTGCTGCTAAAACTGTCGCTAATGTGGCATTTTTCATTCCAGTTTCTATAGATAGAGTTCTTCTCTTTCTTTCTTTAAATCCAACAGCTTTACCACCGAAGTAACCACATAAATATCCATATATATTATGAATTACTACTGCTAAAGCTACTATTATTACTGATGCATTTAATTTTGATGCATTAGCAGCTACGATACCTGCAACTAAAACTACCATAGCAAGACCAGATACAGAAGGTAATACTCTTATACATTTAGCTGCTGCTTTAGCAAATAAAGTATTAGCTATTACACCTAATATTATTGGTATTAAAACAACTTGAGATATTGATATAAACATTCCTATACCGTCGACTTGAACGTAAGTCCCTGCAAATAAGTAAATTAATGCTGGTGTTACTATTGGTGCTAAAAATGTAAATATTGAAGTATATGTTACTGATAATGCAACATCTGCTTTAGCTATAAAACTCATTACGTTTGAAGTAGTTCCCCCTGGACAAGCCCCAAGTAATATAAGTCCTACTGCTACATCACCTTTTAAACCTAGTAATTTCACTACTATAAATGCTCCAATTGACATAGTAACCATTTGAATTAAAAGTCCTAATATAACATCTTTTGGTTTTTTAAGTATAAGTATGAAATCATCTTTAGTTAATGTCATACCCATACCAAACATTATAAATCCTAAAATATAGTTGAAATATGGCACTACACCTATAAATATATTTGGATTAATATAAGATATAGCTGCTCCAATTAAAACTAGTAGTGATAAGTATTTTTTTACAAATACACCTAATTTGTCTACAAAATTCATGATAATGCCCCCTTTTATTTAATTATTTACCATAAAATTATAATAACAAATGCCCTTTTATGAACTGTATATGAATAAAAGGCTTTATTTA
>NZ_CABQXJ010000067.1:0-17984 GCF_902468165.1 uncultured Intestinibacter sp. | reverse complement strand
GAGAGCCTACATCACGCAGACTCTCTTACTTTCATAAGTTTTATTTGTAAATTTATTATTATTTTTAGTTTACTTTATATAATTTTCCTGGATTTAATATGTGTTTAGGATCAAAAGCAGTTTTTATTCCTTTTAATAAATTTATATAAGTTTCATTTTTAGATTCTACAAAATATAAACTCTTTGCATAACCTATTCCATGTTCTCCAGAAACTTCACCATCTAATTCCCTAGCTTTTGCAAACATTAAATCAAATGCTTTACCAAGTCTTTCATGCCATGTTTTATCATCTAAATCGTCTTTGTGTGGGTAAACATGCAAGTTACCATCTCCTGCATGACCAAAACTTTTTATTCTAAGTCCTACATCTGATTGTATGTCATGAGTAAATCTAACGAATTCTGCAACCTTATCTCTTGGCACAACTACATCACATTCATCTATTTCACTGCTAGCTTTAAATGCTTCTAAGAATGCTCCCCTTGCAGACCATATTGATTCATTTCTTTCGTCTGTATCTGCTATTAATACATCATATGCTCCACATTCCAAGCAAAGTTTAGCTACGTTTTCGTATTCTCTTTCAATTTCTTCTGTTGAATTACCATCAAATTTTAATAATAAGTAAGCATTTGATGAGTTATCTGGGAATTTTTTACCTAAAAACTCTTCAGCACCTATTATAGCTTCTCTTTCCATAAATTCTATAGCAGTTGGTATAGATTTTGATTTTATTATTTTAGGCACAGTATCTATAGCAAGAGCTAAATCAGGGAAAGGTATTAATAAACTTATTGCTTTTTTAGGTAGTGGAAGTAATTTTAATATAGCTTTAGTTACTATAGCAAGTTGTCCTTCTGAACCTACTACTAAGTCTTTTATTGAATATCCAGAAGAGTTTTTAACTACTTTACCACCAACATTTATTACTTCTCCATTTGGAAGTACACATTCAAGACCTCTTACATAATCTCTTGTAACACCGTATTTTACAGCTCTCATCCCACCTGCATTAGTATTTATATTACCACCTATAGCAGCACTTTTTTCACCTGGGTCTGGTGGGTAAAATAAATCATGATCTTCTACATATTGTGCTATTGTCATCAATAATACACCTGGTTCAACTGTCAATGTTAAGTTTTCTTCGTCTAATTCTAATATTTTATCCATTTTAGTAAGACATAGCATTATACCTCCATAAAGGGCAACAGACGCTCCAGAAAGCCCAGTACCTTGTCCTCTAGGTGTTACTGGTATATTATTTTCATAAGCATATTTCATTATCTTTGAAACTTGTTCTGTAGTATGAACAAATACTAATACTTCAGGATATTTTATTTCACCTGCTAATTCATCATGAGCATAGTCTTCGTTTATATCACTTCCTACTACTACGTCTTCTTTATCTAAAATAGTTAGTAAAAAATCTATATCATTTTGATCTATTTTTTTGTACATTTTAATTCCCCCCTATTCTGCCATTTGTGCTACTTTTTGTTTATTTTCATTTTTCATTGCTTTTATTTTTTCAGTAAGCTTAGGTATTATTTCATATATATCCCCTATAATACCTAAGTGTGCAACGTCAAATATAGGTGCTTTTTCATCTTGGTTTATAGCTATTATATAATCAGAGCCTTTCATACCTGCTACAAATTGTACTGCTCCTGATACACCACAAGTTATTATTAATTTTGGTTTTACTGTTCTACCACTAAGACCTATTTGTTTCTTAGGGTCTACCCATCCACATTCTATAGTCGGTCTAGTTCCTGCGATTTGTGCTCCAAGTACATCTGCTAATTCATTTAGCATCTTTAAATCTTCTTCTTTTTTAAATGCTCTTGATGCTACAACTATTACTTCTGCTTCTTCTATTCCAACTACTTTATTTTTTATTTTAGTTTCAAGCACTTTTATATTAGAAGTTAATTTTTCTTTTTCTACTGAACATAAAGTAATTTTTCCTGTAGGTTCTTCTACTTTTTCTGGTATATTAAATATTTTATATCTAACTGTTGCAAATTGTGGTCTACTGTTTGGAGTGTTTATATGAGCCATTATATTACCGCCAAATGCTGGTCTTATTTGGTCTAAATCTGTATTTTCTTGTATATCAAGTATTGTGCAGTCTGCTGTAAGTCCTGTTCTAAAACGAGCTGCAAGTCTTGGTGCAAGTGATCTACCTAATGTAGTACCTCCAACTAACATTATAGAAGGTTTGTTGTTATTTATATAATCTTCTAATGCTGCACTGTAAGGTTCTATTCTAAATTTATCGTATTCTTCAGAATCGTATACAAATACTTCATCTACTCCATAATCAAGTAATTGTCCGCATTTATCTTTTATATTATTTCCTACAAATACGCAGTTTACTGGATGGTTTATTTTTGCTGTAAGTTCGCGCGCTTTTCCTATTAATTCATAAGTGACTGGATGTATTTCTCCATCATTATGATCAACATAAACTGTTATACCTCTCCACTCATCTTTATTTATTAAAACTACTTCATCTTCTTCAAATATAAATGCCCCTTTTGGTCCTTTTTTGACACACATTTTACACATTTTACATGCCGCATTTATTTCTATTTTTCCGTCTACTTCTTCCATTGCATCAAATGGACATATTTGTAAGACTTCTTCTATATTATCTATTTTATCTTGATTGATTACTATCTTTGCCATTTTATATCCCCCTCAAACTAAAGTATTTTTAAATCTACTATTTTATTAAATAATGTTTCAGTAAGTTCTTCACAATCCCCACGAACTATATCTTTATCAGTATTTGGTTCTGGTGGGAAGATTCTTATTACTTGTGTTGCTGAACCATTAAGTCCATAGTGTTTTTCATCAGTATCATCCATATCTTTTAATGTTATCATCGGTATTTCCTTATCTTTAGTTGCCATTTTTAATTTAAAAGATGGAAGTCTTGGTTGGAATATATCTTTTTCAACTGTTATTAAACATGGATAACTTATTTCACATACTTCTAAAGTTGTTGGAAGATCAGTTTCAACTACTATTGATTTTTCCCCTATCTCAATTATTTTAGTTACATTTGTAACATGTGGTATATTTAAAAATTCAGCTATTTCTGGTCCAACTTGAGCAGTATCACCGTCAGTTGTTTGTTTACCACATATTATTAAGTCTGGATTTCCTATTTTGTGTATACCTTGTGCCAAAGTATAAGCTGTTGCTAAAACGTCAGCACCACCAAATTTTCTATCACTTACTATAGCTCCATCATCAACACCCATTGAAAAACTTTCACTTATTACTTTTTTTGCTTGTGGTGGTCCCATTGTTATTGTTTTAAGAGTTGCATTGTTTTCTTTTTTTATTCTTAGTGCTGTTTCAAGAGCAAATAAATCATATGGATTCATTTTTGAATCTACACCATCTCTTTTTAATACTCCTGTAACTGGATCTACTTCAACTTCTGATGTTCCAGGAACTTGTTTAACACATACTACTATTTCCATATTCTACCCCTCCATTTATTTAACTATTACAGAAACACCATCTGGTATTACGACTACTTTTGCATCATTGCCTTTTATTTCATATGCCATTTTTAATGCTTCATCGAAGTTATACGCGTGTTTCATATGCATATTTTTTATCATTTGTGGGTCACACATATCTGTAACCATGATTACTGTATATTTTTCTAGAATTCTCGCTAGTATTTGAAATTCCCACTGGTCAGGTACTGTCTCACCCTTATCTACGCTTCTTACTCTATTAAGTATTTCAGTTGGCGAAGATGCATTTGCAATATTATCATAAAAAGATTGACCTCCATGACCATCATTACAAGCGGCAATCATTATAATTACTCCACCTTCTTTACATGTAGCTTCTGCTGCTGTCATCCCCTTGACAGCTTGATATATATTTTGATCCAGTGGATATCCACCATTTGTACTTATTGCTATATCAGCAGGAGTTGCATCTATTTTTGATAATTCTGTTACAAAATCGCACCCTACTTTATGAGCTTCTTCAACATCACCTGCAAAAGATGCTATTACTTTTTTATCTTGATCTATAACAACATTTACTATAAATGCTAGATTTGCTTTTTTTGCTGCATATACCATATCTTTATGTATTGGATTATCTGTAAGTATTCCTGTTCTAGCATTTTTGCTGTCTATAAACTCACTACAGTGGTTATACATTATAGTCTTTGCTGATGCTATTCCAGGAAGTATGCTCTTTCTTCCTCCAGAAAATCCTGCAAAGAAATGTGGTTCTATAAATCCCTCTGCTATTAATAAATCAGCCTCAAATGCTACTTTATTTAGATAAAAATCTCCCCCAGATGGCAATACACCTGCTTTTACCATTTGTGAATCATCAGTTGATATATGCATCACTATTTCTTCGTTTTCAACTATTTCTTCACCCATTTTAAATATCAACTCTTCTTTTGTTGTAGGTCTGTGAAATCCATTAGCTATTAATATTTTTATTTTAGCTTCTTTATTTACACTTCTTATTCTTCTAAGAATTATAGGCATTGTAACTTTACTTGGAACAGGTCTAGTATGGTCACTTGTAATTATTACAATGTTCTTTTTTCCAATTGCTAATTCTTCTAATTTTTTAGAGCCAATTGGATTATCCATAGAATCTTCTACTAATTGAGATTCACTTTTTTCTGGCTTAAAGTCGTGTGCCTTTGATGTCAAAACTTTTAAAAGATTTTTATCTTCTATATTTAAATCCATGCCGTCTTTTGAATAAGGTACATGTATCTTTGCCATTTTCCTTCCCCCTAAATCTATATATTTTTATATTTATTTAAAACAAATTAAATTTATTTTCAAGTGAGTTTTATACTATTTTTAAGATCTTTACTAAAATAATGTCAATATCCCTCCACCGAAGTAAACAATAAGTCCTAGTATTACGACATATCCTAAACAATATTTAACTGTTGTTGAAAGTATCTTCCCTTCACTGCCTATAAGGCCAGTAGCTGAAGTAGCTATTGCGATACTTTGTGGCGAAATCATCTTTCCTGCAGTAGCTCCAGCCGTATTAGCAGCTGCTATCCAATAAGGATCAATTGATAGTGATTTGGCTGCTTCTGTTTGCAATGCACCAAATAATATATTAGCTGATGTATCACTGCCTGTAACAAATGTTCCTATTGCCCCTAATAGTGGTGATATTAATGGATAGAAACTACCTGTTATTGCACATAGACCAAAAGATATTGAACTTGTCATCCCACTATGTGACATTATCTTTGATATTGCAACTATTGACATTATTGTTATAAATGAAGTTTTAAGCTGTATAATAGTTCTTTTTAATACGTCTAACATATATGTAAATTTTAATTTTTGAATTAAGCCTGCTATAAATGTGGCTATTAATATCATCATACCTGGAGTATTTATCCATGAAAATGCTGTTGTTGAAGTTGAATCCCCAGTATAAATATGTATATTACTACTTGCTTTTGCTAAAAATGCATTTATACTTGGAACTAAAGGACTTGCTAAAAGTATTAACACACAAAGAAGTATATATGGTAACCATGCTAATATACCTTGTTTTAATTCTATTTTATCTTCTTGTTTTGTTTGTACTTTTTCTTTATTCATTAATTTTGCACATATAATTGTACATGCCATTGAACATATACTTGCTACTAATGCTGGTAAATCTGCACCTAAATATTTTGCTATTATTATCTGCGGTACAGCAAACGTTATCCCTGAGATTAATGTTATTCCGACTACTCCCTTTAATGCTTTAATACTCTTTTCTGTAAGTATTACAAGCAAAAACGGAATTAATATTATAAATCCTGCTAATTGAATTGATGTAACATAACTTAGATGAACTACTTCAAGTCCTGTCACTGTTGCTAGTGTAGTTACTGGTATTCCAAGTGCTCCAAATGCTGTTGGAACTGTATTGGCCAATAAACATATCACCGCTGCAAAAATTGGGTTAAATCCTAATGATGCTAATATACTTGCTGGTATAGCAACTGCTGTTCCGTATCCTGCAACAGCTTCCAAAAATCCTCCAAATCCCCATGCTAATATTAAAACTTGGATTCTTTTATCAGTTGTTATACTCGAAAGCATTGTCTTTATTACGTCCATTGTTTTTGTTTCAACTGCCAAATTGTAAGTAAATAATGCTGCTACTATTACTAAAAGTATTGGCCAAAGTGCTATTGCCATCCCTTCTACTGTAGCTGTGATTCCATCAATAAACTTCATCCTCCAGCATATCATTGCAATTATTAATGTCAATATTACTGTGAAAGAACAAGTTTTGTGAGCTGGCATCTTTAATACTCCTAAAGATATAATAAGCCATAAAACCGGAATCATTGCGATTGCAAACAACATGTAATCATTATTCATTAAATTTTTCCCCCTTATTTTAACTGGTCATGCCAGTGGTGGTATGTGGTATTACCACTTACACTTAAATGGTAGTATAATCTTTTTTATAAATCAATAATTGTTTATTTATTAACACCATTTAAAATATAAAATTTTTTTTGAAAATAAAAAATAAATTATACTACCAATTCATAAGATTTATTACTTTTATTTATAAATAAGGCTTTTATACTATTACAATGTGTTTTTTATTACATATTCCATATGTTCCCTCATAGCCTCCGATGCCATGTGTTCGTCTTTTTTGATAATAGCTTCACAAATTCGTTTATGCTGATTTAATAAATTTGCACTACCCTTACTTGCATCATATGAAATTATTTTATATCTAGCATCCTCTATAAATTTTTCAAATAAATTTGATGTTGTTATAAATAGACTTTCAATTAAATAATTTTTACTTATGCTCGATAATAAGTTGTGAAAGTTTTTGTCTAGTTCAACTAAAACCTCTGTTTTATTTTTATTTAAAGTTTCTTCCTCCATCTTTTGAACTATATCTAAAAGTTCTCTACAATCTAACTCTGTAGCTCTTAATGCCGATAATCTAGCACATTCTATTTCCAAAACATTTCTCAGTTCGAAAATATCACTCCAGCTACCTTCATTTAATTTAAACATCATTGAAAGAGGTTGCAATAATGATTTTTCTATATTAGAACATATAAAATTGCCCTCTCCTTGTCTACTTTCAACTACACCCATAGTTTCTAGAACTCTAAGAGCCTCTCTTATAGATGTTCTACTCACCCCCATAGTTTCAGAAAGATCTCTCTCTGAAGGAAGTTTATCCCCTTTTTTAAAAGTTCCATCCATTATATTATCTTGGATTTGTTCTATTACTTGCTCATAAACCTTCTTATTCGAAATATTACTAAACATTGTTCATACCCTCTCTATTCATATAGTATAATTATAATTTTTTTACATAAATATGGCAAATTATTTGTTGTGCATAAATAAAATGATGTGGATATTCATATTTTTAAAATTTAAAAAATATCATTATTAATAAGAAAATCCCAAAAGTAAGGTGAAGATATGAAATTAAAAAAACTAATAACTTTTTTTGCACCAAAACTGGTAATTTGTCTTATTATTTTAGGTATAGTATTAGCTCCTAAATCAGCTATAAAAGCAGCTACAGGGGGTATTTCTATTTGGTTAAATATATTAATGCCTTCGTTATTGCCATTTATAATTGGTGCTAACTTAATTGTATCCTTGAAAATCGTCGATATACTTGGAATCTTAATTAATCCCCTAACTCAAAAAATATTTAATGTAAGCGGTCGCTCTGGGTTAATTTTTGCAATTTCGATGGTATCTGGATATCCTGTGGGTTCAAAATTTGCAAGTGAACTTAGGCAACAAAATAAAATTTCTAAATATGAAGGACAGAGATTAGTATCATTTTGCTCTACATCTGGTCCTCTATTTATTATCGGTAGTGTCGGAACAGGTATGTTAAAAAATCCTCATTTAGGTTATATAATGCTTTTATGCCACTATCTAGCTTCTTTGGCTGTAGGAATAATATTTAGAAATTACGGTAAAGAAAAAAGAGATAAAACAAAAAATACTATTTTAAAAGATATAAATAATATAATATATGATGATACAAAATCCGATGGATTTTTTGTATTATTTGGCAAAGCTGTTGTCGATGGTGTGAATACATTGCTTGCTATAGGTGGATTTGTAATTATGTTTTCTGTGTTTTTCGAAGTCCTAAAATTTTTTAAAGTAATAGATTTTATAGCATACTTTGTCTGTATTATATTATCACCATTTAATATTACTCCTGATATAGTTTCAGCTTTTCTAAGCGGGTTATTTGAAATGACTATAGGATGTAATAATTTAAGTCAAATAAGTAATATATCTTTTACTCTTTTAGTTCCACTTTGCAGCTTTTTAGTTGCTTTTAGTGGTTTATCTATTTTGGCTCAATGCTCTAGCTTCATAGCCAAAACTGATATAAAAGTCAATTTGTACATATTCGCTAAGTTCTTACATGGACTTTTTGCTGGTATTTTTACATATGTATTTTTAATTTTAAACAAATCCTCATTAGTTCCTACTTTCTTTACAAACAATAATAGTTATACATATTATGATCTTTATATTGATAATTTTACACCATTTCTCATAGCTATATTATTGATATATTTATTTGCCCGTCTTAAAGATTTATCGTCTTAAATAAAAGAAACTATGAAAAATCATCCTTTCATAGTTTCTTTTACTTTTATTATAATATTTTATTTTTTTTCAAATTTTATTCTATATATAAATAATATTGATAATATAGAAAAGATAAGTATAAATAAAATTAATATTGCCCATAAGTTAATTACATGTTCTGCACTAAATTTAAAAGTATCGTAAATACTATCTTCTACTGGTATTGTTATTGTTAAATCAGTTATATTGCCTATTGAGCCTAATAAATCCATGCCCCATTTACTTATAGTAAATTTAGATATTTTATCTAAAGTGTCCCCGAGTTCAAATAATTGTCCTGAAAATATAAATTGTACCATAAGTATAAACGGTAAACTTCTATTTGCTATATCGTTACTTGGACATAATGACGAAATCAACAATCCCATCACATCTGCACTAAATGTTATTAAAAAAATAGATAATATATATTCTATATAAGAAGAGCCTATTACAGCACCTTCTGATGGAAATTCTGCAAATAATGCACATATTACAAATATTATTATAGATTGAAATAAACATACTACTGCTTGTACTAAAAATCTAGCAAAAAATAATTCTATAGATTTAAATCCACTATCTAAATCCATTTTTATACTTTCTCTTTCTTTACATATTTCAAGTACTGAGTTAAAAAGCCCAATCCATATTGCAACACATACTATAGCAAATAATCTTGACCTTGTGTCTCTATAATCCTCAAACATCTTACCTCTTAATGTAAGACCTACGCAGATAGATATAATAAGAGGAAATCCAATAAATATATAATGTGATTTTTCATTTTTTAGGTTCTTTATATAGTTTTTTATTATAACTCCCATACCCCTAAACTCTCCTATTTAATAAATTGTTGTATTTTTGTACAAAGTAATCCTGATTGTTTTCAACAGCATTATATATATCGTCTAAATCACTTATATTAAAATATTCCAATGCCTTATCTTTTTCTCCATAAAAACATATTCTACCTTGAGATGCCATAAATAAAAGATCGTCTATATAAGGATACTTACATGCCATATGTGTATTATGAGTTATAACTAAAATGGTGCTGTTTTTTTCAGATACTAATCTAGATAATATTTCATAAAGCTCTCTACAACTTTTTACATCTAATCCAGAATCAGGTTCGTCCATTAAAATTACTTTTGGTTCATTTAAAAGCTGTACTGCTATATCTAATCTTCTAGATTGGCCACCACTCAACCTTCCAACCAGTGATTGTTTAAATAAAGATAAATTTAATTTTTCTAATAAACTATCTATCTTCTGCATTTTCTGCTGTTTTGTATATCCCTTTAATTTTTTACTAGCGTAAAACTCCATAACTTCTTGCACAGTATTGCCTTTTCTTAAGACAGAAAATTGGGGAACATGTCCCAACTCATTTCCGTCTATAATTATCTCTCCAGAATCTAGTTTTAATCTTTTTAATATAGCATCAAACAATGTACTCTTTCCTGCACCCGAAACTCCCATAATAGCTACAAGCCTTCCCGAATTGATTTTCAAGTTGACATCTTTTAATCTATACCACTTTTTCTTTTTATCATATCTAGTTACATTAGACATAAGTATAGCTGGTTTATTATTTGAAATATAATTTTTATTAGGATTATTTACTTTATTTAAGTTAGATTGATTTTTTATATTATTTTCTACACTTGTATTATTTATAAATTTTACGTGTTCTTGAGAAGTTGTATTTTTAATTTTTTCAAAAAATAAGTTGTTTTTTAAGCAACAGAATATATAATTTTGATTGATAAATATATCTCCATTTCTAGGGATAAAGTAATCTGTATTTATTTTTTTGCCTTTATAAATTATATTTTCTGTATTTCTTATTATATATCCTCTTCTATCTTTTTGAACGTTTAAAAATCTATGTTCTTCTGGATTAAAGATCTTCCATTTATTTTCTATTTCTCCATCTACAACTCCTATATATACTCCGCTACTAATACCGTGTTCTATTCTAATCATACTTCCATGAGTTAACCTAACTGCTGTAGTCGAATCATTAAGCTGGTTGTTATTTACAAAAATTTTTATTTTGCCATAATTTCTAAAATAAAATTTGTCGTCTTTATAAATTATTACTCCAACATAATCTGGTAAAAAGTCTGTACTCATTTGTATATTTCCATATCCATCTCTTAAACTTCTACCTAAATTTATTTTTTCTGCTCTCTTGTCTAATAAAACCTTTCTACAACCTTTGTGAGGTTCAAATATAAGTATATACATCCTTATCTCCCATTTATAATTATTTTAATAACCTAATACCTCTATATCTGCTATACAAGTATCATTGTATTTTTGTCCATAATAAACAGAGTCTATTGTGAATTTAACGTATTCTGATTTAACTGGTTTTATATTTACTATTTGATATCCTGTATTATTGTCTTCTAATTTAATACTTTGGCTACTTCCATCTGAAAAACTAAGTGTAATTGATTCTGGTCGATTATTGTTGTAATATCCATTTTTATTATTTACAAGACCATTAACTATTTTTACTTTCTCAATTGTGTAAGTAGAATCAAGATCAAGTCTTATCCATTCACCTTGGCCAAATCCTGAAACTCCTTCAGACCAAACTGTAGAAAAATCCCCATCTATAGCTTTACTTGAACCATAGTTTATACTTGTAGAGTCGTGAAGTATTGAACTACAGTCAGTATTAGATATATACAGTTTAGAAACTTCTTTATTAATAGTAGTGTCAGTTTTTTTATCTTTCTCTACATTTGATGTTTGACTTGACACTTGGTTTGAGCCTTGATCTTTTGTAGAAGACGAAAAATCATTTTCCCCTCCACTAAAAACTCCTGTTTTAAAAATCACAAAAATCCCCAAACAAACAACTATGCACGATAATGCCACCACAAATTTTAAACTTGTTGAACTTTTTTTATTTGAATACTTTAAATGTTTATTATCATATGTATTCTCAGTGTTTAATGGCGTTCCACAAACCCTACAAAATTTTGCATCTTTGTCATTTTTATTATGACAATTATTACATATCATATTACTCCTCCTTATATCTTGGTATAAATATACCCATTCCCTCATTTTATCCCTAATTTCTCTTTCATTATACCAAATTATTACTTTATTTCATATATTATCAATATAAATTATATTCTCAATAAAGCCTAAATATTTATTTTGTATAACAAAAAAATTCGCTTCGCTCATGGCGCCAACGAATCGGAGATTCCGTTGCTTTAGTTAATAAGTTGGAAATTAGACATTATCTACAAACCAGATAATGTCTAATTTCCTTAAAATAAAAAACACCTGATATAATTTATCAGATGTTTTCATTCCTACATTCTAGGATTAAGTTCTCTTTTATTGTTTTTAACTTCTTCAAGTGTTTCTTCTAGTTTTTGTTCTAAAAAGCTTAAAACATCTTCTGCATATTGATTTGATCTTTCAATCATCTCATATTTATATTTTTCAGCTTTTTCTTTTATTTCATCTGCTCTTTCATTTGCTCTTTGAACTACTTGATTATTTTCTATCATATACTCAATTTTTTGTTGGTATTCTTTATCTAAGTCTTCAAGATTTCTTTGGTTTTCTTTTAATAATCTTTCTGCTTCTTTTTCACCTTGTAAAACTATTTCTTCAGCTTCTCTTTTAGCATCACTTATAATTTTAACTCTTTCAGTATTTATCCAAGATGCTTGTTTTACTTCTTCTGGAATAACAGACTTCATTTCTTTTATTAAACTTAAAATTTCTTCTCTATCTACAACTACTTTATGTGAAAATGCCTTTGCAGGAGCCTCCTCCACAATCATCTCAAGTTGTCTTAGTAAATCAATCAGTTCCATTTCAACCATTTTTATCTCCCCTTACTCTTGTTTTTTAATGCTATTAAAACTTGTTTTGGCACTAAATTTTTAACATCTGCATCAAATGCAAGCACTTCTTTTATTAATGAAGAACTTATAAATGAGTACTTTGTATTTGTAGGTAAAAATATTGTCTCTATATCTGGATTTAACTCTCTATTCATATGTGCCATTTGAAGCTCATAGTTTACATCTGCTTCGCTTCTAACGCCTCTAACTAGTGTACCTATATCATTTGCATGACAATAATCTACTAATAGCCCATCAAAGCTAACTATTTTAATGTTGTCTAGGTGAGATGTACAAGATTTAATTAACTCCACTCTTTCGTCAAAATTAAAAAGCCCCTTTTTATTTGGGTTGTGAAGTACGCCTATTTGTAACTCATCAAAGATTTTTGAGGCCCTGCATATTATATCTAAGTGTCCATTAGTTATAGGGTCAAAACTACCAGCAAACATAGCTTTTGTAAACTTTTTATTCATTACGCTTCCTCCATCTTATAAAATGTTAGTGTTGTATTTCCATATTTTTTTTCTCTACTTTTATATAGTCTTCCAACATTTTCTGGGAAGCTATCTTTTGTATCATGCTCTACAACGATTATGCCATCTTCTTCAAGTAAATTATTTTCATCTACTGATGATAATGCATCTATAAACATATTTTTATAGTAAGGTGGATCCATAAATATTATTGTAAATTTTTCACCTTGTCTGCCTAAAGATGTAACAGCACTTTTAAAATCTATATTTAAAGTAGTACTTTCATTTTCAACTCTGGCCTTTTTAATATTAGATTTAACTATAGCCATACTTTCCTTGCTTTTATCTACAAAAACACATTTATGTGCTCCTCTTGATAAACATTCTATACCTAAAGAACCTGTTCCAGCAAATAAATCCAAAACATTATTGTCCATAACATAAGGATTTATTATATTAAATAATGATTCTTTTACTCTATCTGTTGTCGGTCTAACATCTTCATTTTTAGGAGTATTTAATTTTAATCCTCTTGCTTTTCCTGATATAACTCTCAAATTTTATTCTCCCTTCAATAAATATATTCTAACATAAAATCTCTTAGTTTAATGAGATTTCTTTGTTAATATTACTAAATTTTTCAATCATTTCTTTTTTTAACAAAATATGTTCTTTTTTATTTAAATTTTTATCTTCTCTAAAAATATTTTTTGATTCTTCTTGTGCCAATTTTAAAACTTTTATATGCTTAAAAATATTGGCTACTTTTAATTCTGGAATACCATGTTGTCTAGTTCCAAAGAACTCACCTGGACCTCTAATTTCTAGATCTTTTTCAGAAATTCTAAATCCATCGTTAGTCTCTTCCATAATCTCCATACGTTCCTTACATACATTCGTCTTTGAGGAATATATTAATATACAATGAGATTTATGTGAACCTCTACCGACCCTACCTCTAAGCTGGTGAAGTTGTGCAAGTCCAAATCTTTCTGCATTTTCGATAATCATCAAAGTTGCATTTGGAACATTTACTCCAACTTCTATTACAGTTGTAGATACTAATATTTGAATTTTATTATTTTTAAAGTCATTCATTATTTTGTCTTTTAAACTAGGCTTCATTTTTCCATGTAGAACTTCTACATTTAAATCAGAAAAATACTTTTCTTTTAATTCATCTCTTAAATCTTCTGCAGCTTTTGCTTCTATAGCTTCACTTTCTTCTACTAATGGACAGACTACATAAACTTGTCTTCCTTTTGTTATTTCGTCTCTTATAAAGTTAGTGTAGATAAAGTCTCTTTTTTTAGATTCAAAAGCTCTTGTGTCTATTGGTTGTCTTCCTGGTGGAAGCTCATCTATTATAGATATATCTAAATCACCATAAAGTATAAGTGCTAATGTTCTAGGTATTGGTGTGGCTGTCATAACTAAAATATCTGGATTGCTACCTTTTGAAGATAGTTTTGCTCTCTGTCTTACTCCAAATCTATGTTGTTCATCTGTCACAACTATACCTAAGTTATTAAACTCTACATTATCTTCTATAAGTGCATGAGTTCCTATTAAGATATCTACTTCGTGGTTTTTTATTCTTTCTAGTACTTTTTCTTTTTGTTTTTTAGTTAAACTTCCAACTAATAAGTCTACTTTTATGTCAAAAGGTGATAGCGTCTCATTTAAAGATATATAATGTTGTCTAGCTAATATCTCTGTAGGAGCCATTAAAGCGCCTTGATATCCATTTAAAACAGATAACGCAAGTACTAACACTGCTACTATAGTTTTCCCGCTCCCAACATCTCCTTGTACCAATCTATTCATAACATTATCACTAGTCATATCTTCTATAACCTCAGAAAGAGCTCTGTTTTGTGCATTTGTTAAATTAAATGGAAGTGATTTGATTATATCATTTAATTTTTCTTTTTTTTCAAACTTTATACCTTCTGAGTCATCTATTCCACTTTTAAAGTAAAAAAGACCTATCTGTAAAATTAAAAATTCTTCAAAAATCATTCTATATAGTGCAATTTTTAAAGATTGTTTATCTTGTGGCATATGAAGATTTTTCACAGCAAAATCTATGCTACATAATTTATATTTATTAATTATCTCTTGTGGTAAATATTCTTGTATAATTACCTTTTCATTTGTATATATACTTTTTATAGTACTTATTATATCTTTACTTGTAACTCCATAAGTAAGTGGATAAACAGGTATTAATTTGCATGTAGATGTAGGTGCATTTGTAAAATGTTCTATCTGTGGAGAATTCATTTCTAAAAATCCACCTTCTTTTTTTACTTTTCCATAAGCAATTACACTGTCTCCTTTTTTAAATACTTTTGTCAAGTATTCTTGGTTGAAAAATACAAGAGATAAAAATCCACTCTCATCTCTAATTATAAATTTTGTTACTTTAATTTTATTTCTAGCTTCATAAGTTTTAATATCGCTAATTATTCCTTTTGTACATGCTTTTTCATCATGTTCTAACTGATATATCTTTTTTACATTACTTCTATCTTCATAAGCCCTAGGAAAATAATATAATAAATCTTTTATTGTAAATATATTTAATTTATTTAATTTTGCAGCTTTCTTAGGCCCTATGCCTTTTACAAATTGAATATCTTTATTTAATATATTCATTCTCATCACCTAAAAAAATCCTCTATTTTATAGAGGATAAATTTTAATATATTTAAACCTTTAAAAAGGGCTGTCCTCAATAAAAATTGAAACAGCCCCCATTATTTACATAATTTTATTTCTTTATTCAACAGATACTAAATAATAATAAATTGGTTGGCCTCCATAGTATAGTTCTATGTCGATATCTTCAAATTTTTCTTCTAGAGATTCTCTTAAAGCCTCTGCTTGTTCTTCTTTAATATCTTCGCCATAGAATAAAGTTATTATAGCACTATCTTCATCTACTAAACTTTCTATAAGGTTTGTAGTTATTTCATCTATATTATCACCTGCTGATAATAACTTACCTTCACCTAAACCTATAATATTACCTTCTTTTACCTCAACATCGTTTATTACAGTGTTTCTAACAGCATAAGTAACTTGCCCACTCTTAACTGTAGATAAAGCTTCTACCATGTTAGCTTCATTTTCTTCTATAGTTAAATCAGCATCAAAGTTAACTAATGCAGCAAATGCTTGAGATACGTTTTTTGTAGGTATTACTATTATATTTTTATCACTTAAATCTTTAGCTTGATTTGCAGCCATAATTATATTGCTGTTATTTGGTAATATAATTATATTGTGTGCATTCATTTTTTCTATTGCATTCATAAAGTCTTCAGTACTTGGGTTCATAGTTTGACCACCTTCTATTATGTGATCAACACCAAAATCTTTAAATATTTTAGCTAAACCTTGCCCCATTGAAGTTGCTATAAATCCAAATTCTTTTGGTTCTTCTGATACAGCAGCTTGTTCTGAAACTTCTTTGTCTTCTTGTGCATCTTTTATTACTTTGTTTTCATGTTGTAATTTCATGTTTTCTATTTTTATAGTTAATAATTGACCATAAGCTAAAGCTTCTTGAAGAACCGTACCAGGAGTATTAGTATGAACGTGAACTTTTATTATTCCGTCATCACCAACAACTACTAAGCTGTCTCCATATTTAATCATTATATCACGCATTTTTAAGTCAGATATTTTGTCAGTTTCAAGTATAAACTCTGTACAGTATTGGAATTTTATATCTTCAGTAGATAGTCTATTTTCAACTTGTACTGAAGTAGTTTCTGTTGTTTGTATCTCTTGACTTTCTACAAATTGACCTTCTAATGATTTTAACATACCTTCGTATACTAAAACTAACCCTTTACCACCAGAGTCAACAACACCAGCTTCTTTTAAAGCATGTAATAATTCTGGAGTTCTGTCTAATGAGTTGTTAGCTTCTTTTACTAGAAGTTTCATAAATTCAATTACGTCTTCTTCTAATGCTGCAGCTTTTAAAGCATAGTCTGAACTTTCTCTTACTACTGTTAAGATAGTTCCTTCAACTGGTTTTATTACAGCCTTATAAGCCGTATCAGAACCATTTTTTAATGCTTCAGCTATATCCATGCTATTAAGTGTTTCTTTACCTTCTATTGATTTAGCTATACCTCTTATTATTTGAGATAATATAACTCCTGAGTTTCCTCTAGCACCCATTAAAGAACCTTTAGAAAGAGCCTTTCCAAGTTGTCCTATGTCATCTTGTTCTACTTTGTTTAATTCTTTTATTGCACAAGATATAGTTAGAGACATATTTGTTCCTGTATCTCCATCTGGAACTGGGAACACATTTAATTTATCTACTAAGTCTTTATGATTTTTAAGGTTATTTGCACCAGAAACAAACATATCCCTTACTTGTTTTCCGTCTATATTTTGAATCATTTCTTTCCTCCTAAATTACTTTACTCGAATACCTTGAACGTTAACGTCTATTTTGCTGACTTTTATACCTGTATCATTTTCAACAGAATATTTAACTCTTTCAATTATGTTATTTGCAACAGTCGCTATATTGATTCCATATTGCATTATAACTGATAACTCTATTTCTATAGTATTGTCTTCTAACTCTACTACTTTTACACCTTTTGCTATATTGCCTTCTTTTAGTAATTCAACTATACCTTTTATTTTTTGTGAAAAACCTACTAAACCATAGCTTTCCATAGCTGCTCTATATACTACTTGAGCTATAACTTGTTTATCTATTTCTATACATCCATATTTATTGTTTAATTTTGCACTCATGGTTTTTAACCCCCTTAAATTTTATTTTATTAATTTTATTTTGTACAAAAACTATGTAAAGTTTACATATTCTTAACTTTTTAAATCTAAAATTTATCACAAAATATTTTTAAATAATTAATTATTAGTATATAATACT
>NZ_CABQXJ010000066.1:0-18002 GCF_902468165.1 uncultured Intestinibacter sp. | reverse complement strand
AATAATAATTATATGAATAAAAAATAAAAGGAAATTTGGATATTCATGTAGAATTTATAACAATTAATGATGAGAAAAGGGGGTAATGCGATGGATTCAGTAGCTATAGATTATGAGTTACAAACTACATTACAAAAGCTAGAAAAAAATGAGTTGTTGGATTATGTTTCAGGGGTTATTCAACAACATTATTTAACTAAAAAAAATAAATACTTGCCTATTGAATTTGAAGATGCATACAAAATAAAACAAATATTAAAAACTTGTCAACTTGAAGAAGAAATAGTTTTAAATGAAAAGCAATCTGTAAAACTTTTAGGAGAAATTGCAGAAGTTGGAGAAGAGGGGTATTGTTGTTCGCTTATCACTGGTAAAAATAACAATGTGTGTTTAATTCCTAATTGTGATAGTCCATTAGTATTAGGAGTATCTAATTTAAATCTAAAAAGTAGAATAAAATCTGCGTGCATTTATATGCAGAGATGGGGAAGTGTTTTAGAATTTGTCGACTTATCTGATTGTATAGAAGATAATGAAACAATATACATAGTAAATAAAATATCAAAAATAGGACAAGATGGTTATATATATAGATTATATAGAAATATAGAAAATAACAAAGACATACTTGAAAGAAAGGAACGATTGATAACAGAATTTGATGGTAAAATAATAAATTATTTAAATGAAGAATGGATTGTTATAAATGAAATAAAAAAACAAGATTTATATAATAAAGAAAAGGCAACCAATATACTTCATGATTTTATCCAGGATTTTATAAGATATGTATTCACGATAGATTCAATTGTAAAAAAATACTAATTTTAACTTTTAAAGGCACAATTAAAAAATAGTTATAATATGGTATAATATCTATTTGTAACTACAAAGGGAGGTATTATATCATGAAACATAATTACAAAAGTATTTTAGTAGAATACATAGGACTAATCACAGCATGTATAATAATGTCTGTAGGGCTGAATATGTTTTTAGTGCCACACACTATTGCACCAGGGGGGCTTAGTGGTTTATCTGTTGTAATATCAAAACTTACTGGATTTTCAGTATCTAATATTTTATTTACAATAAGTACACCACTTTTACTTTTCTCTGTAAAAATTTTAGGTAAAAAAGATGCAATAAAGACATTTATAGGAATGGCTATTCTTACAATTATGCTTAAGATAACTGAGCCATTATCAGCAGTAACACCTACTGATAATACGCTTTTAGCAGCTATTTCAGGAGCAATACTTCTTGGGATATCTCTTGGAATATTATTTAGAATAGATGCATCAACTGGAGGAACAGATCTTATAGCGCTTATGCTAAATAGAGTTATACCAAGTATACCAGTATCAAAATGTTTAAGTATGATAGACGGTACAGTTGTAATTTTAGCGGGAATTGCTAATAAGAATTTTGAAACAGGTATTTATTCTGCAATTGCACTTTACATAATAGTAAAGATGATAGATACTATTACTTCAGGATTTGACTATGCAAAGGCGTTCTTTATAATAACTGAGAAAAAAGATATCTTACAAGAGGCTATTATAAGAGATTTAAGTAGAGGTGCTACTATATTAGATGCAAAAGGTGGATACACTAATGAAGATAAAAATGTAATGATTGTTGTTGTAAATCAGAAAAAACAAGAAGTCGCGCTTAAAAAAATGGTTAAAGAACTAGACGAGAAATCGTTTATTATCGTTACTGATGTTTATGAAGTGCTTGGTAAAGGATTTAAATCGATTGATGTTTAAGATTAAGGATGTATGGAGAATTCTCTGTATGGCCTTTTTTAATATAAAAGCGATACAACTTTAATTATATGTAATTTAGGTATAGATAAATCACCATAATAAGGTTATACTAATATATACAAAATAAAAAGTAAATTATTCAAAATAATTTTAATAAGTAAAATCGGAGGCAATATGAAAAGAACAGATTATATCTCATGGGACGAATATTTTATGGGAATATCATTATTATCAGGGATGAGAAGTAAAGACCCATCTACACAAGTTGGGGCTTGTATAGTAGACAGCGACAATAGAATAGTATCAATAGGATACAACGGATTTTTAAATGGATGTAGTGATGAGGATTTCCCTTGGGAAAGAGAAGGTGACTTTTTAAATACTAAATATCCTTATGTCGTTCATGCTGAACAAAATGCTATCTTAAATGCTCGCGGTAAAAACCTAGAAGGATGTAGAATTTATGTAAATCTATTCCCATGTCATGACTGCGCAAGAAATATTATTCAATCTGGAATTAAAAAGGTTTATTACTTAGAAGATAAATACAAAGATACAGATTCGATAAAAGCATCAAAATTCATGTTTGAAAAAGCAAAAGTTGAGTGTATTAGATTAAAACCTAGAACAGATAAGATTGAGATTTCTTTTAAGACACAAGATCAAGAATAGTTTAAACTAAGTATTATAGAATAGATATTTTACATAAATATGTATAAACTTTTTATAAAACTCATTAAAAACACCACAATATGGATGATGGATATCATGTTGTGGTGTTTTTGATTTGTATATAATGTACGTGACTGCATGAATTATTTTTAAGTAGTCAAAATTATAACCTCCGAGAATTTTGAGACTTTAACGAACGTTATGTATAAAAATAAAGTTAAAAATATGGTATTGTTCGGAAATGTAAATGGTTATGAATTTAAATTATTGAAAAACTATACATTAATGTAAATTGATTACTAAGTGCAAAAACTTATTGAAAGTAGTGCAAAAACATATTAAAATAAAGTAAATTAGGGAAAGAAAAATAAAAAAATGCAAAGGGGATGACATAGAAAAGAGGAAAATAAAATAATGATATTAGGAAAAATAATTAGATCAGGAGGCTTAGTTGCATCAGGTGTTTTATTAGGAAGTTTATTGTCTTACAATTCTGAAAAAACAGAAATATTTAGCGGTATAGAATCTTTAAAAACTTCAGCAATAGAAGCTAAGAGTAATGAAGCGAAAATACTTGAACAAAAGAAAAAATTAGAGCAAAGTTTAGCTGATTTAACTACAAATTTAGAAAATGCTAGAGAAAAAATAGAAGTACTAACTATAGAAAGAGATTCATACAAAGAAAGAATCGAAAGATTAGAGGCAGAAGTAAATAGCTTGCTTGCTGAAGGTAGTAAAGAAGATTTAAAAAATGAAATAAAAAAACTTACATCTATTGTTGAAGGACTCGATGCAAAGATAAATGCTCAAGAGATATTAATATCTGATTTAACAAATTCTATAGAAACTAAACAAAATGAAATAGATAGATTAAATGATTTAATAGCGTTTAAAGATAAACTTTATGTACAAACATATATGAAAGCTATAGAATATGAAGAGCAGATTGAAGATTTGAGAGAAATTATAAATTCTAAAGATAAAGTAATTGAAAGATTACAATCAGAATTAGACAAATTACAATCAAATAACAGCAATATAGACAGCGAAAATTCAACATTAAAATCTCAAATAGAGAATTTAAATGAACAAATAAATGCCTTAAATAGAGAAAAATCACAACTTGAATCTACTATTGAGACATTAAACACAATTGTTTCACAATTAAAATCAGATTACGCAAACATGTCAGAAAAATATAATGCTTCACAACAAGAATTAAACGACTTAAGATCAGAAATGAATGATTCTCAAAATGAATCTAATACTTTATTAAATAAAGCTAATGCAGAAATTAAAAAAGCAAACCAAGACCAAAAAGATATATTAGAAGCTATTGAAAATGCAAAAGAAGAAATAGCTAACTATTAATAAATATAGATAGATATAGATATATAAATAAATATAAATAAAAAGGAAAGTGCACCCCTATTGTTGGATTATGTCTGATGATAGGGGTGATTTTTATAATTAAAAAGTAAAATAAGCATAAAATAAGGACAAAATGGCGAAAAAAGTACTATAATGAAAGTGTACAATAATATCAGGGGGTAAAAAAGTGCAAGAAGTATATGATTTTTTAAAAGCTTGTAATACATATTATCTAGCAACTGTAGAAGGAGATCAACCAAGAGTTCGTCCTTTTGGAACAGTAGACATATTTGAGGGGAAACTATACATTCAAACAGGTAAAGTAAAAGACGTATCAAAAGAAATGCAGGCAAATCCTAAAGTAGAAATATGCGCTTTTAACGGCGAAAAATGGATTCGTGTAGCAGGAGAAGTAGTAAGAGATGACAGAGTGGAAGCTAAAGAACATATGCTAGATAGCTATCCAAATTTAAAAACTCTTTATAGAGCTGATGACGAGAATACAGAAGTTCTTTATTTAAAAAATGCAACTGCTACAATATCTTCATTTACTGAGGAAGCTAAAGTTATAAAATTTTAATTAAATCTTTTTAGTATTTTTATTGTTTTACTAGAATATAAATTTCAAAAGGATTAAAAATAACAACTTTTTTACAATAAAAACTCCTTATTTTATATAGGGAGTTTTTTAAAATTCTAAGGAAATTATATATTATCTGATTTGTGGATAATATATAATTTCCAACCTATTAACTTAAGCAACGGACGAAGTCGTTGGCGACATGAGCGAAGCGAATTTTTTATAATTTTATAAAAGGAATCTAAGCAAGAAATACTAATTAGAGTGAGTTTAGTAATGTTTATAAGTGGTTTTATAGTTGCAGGATTAAATTATAGATTTAAGTGGCTTATCTTACCTAGATGGATTATTGTTATTTCAACGATTATATTTTTATTTGCTTATGTATTATATGCAGAGGTTTTAAGAGAGAATGCGTACTTATCGAGAATTGTAGAAATACAAGAAAATCAAAAAGTAATAGATACAGGATTGTATAAGGTTGTAAGGCATCCTATGTATTTATCAACTATTTTATTATTCTTGTCTATGCCATTAGTGCTTGGTTCTTTATTTTCATTTATAATTTTTCTTATATACCCAGTTATTGTAGTAAAAAGAATTAAAAATGAGGAAGAGGTGCTAGAACGAGATTTAGATGGATATTTGGAATATAAAAGTAATATACATAATTTAATTTATAAGAATGCTAATTTTGAAAATGTACAATTTAAAAAAGTATTTTTCATTAGTACAAATATAAAAAATGCTAAAAATTTAAATTTAGATGAAGGTTGTGTATACATAAACTCTTACCCAAATATTGAATTAAATACTGATATTTTAAATGCTATAGATAAATTAAAAAATTGTAGTGAAATATATAATTAAAAAATCACAATAAAATCCATAAATAAAAATAAAGTAAACAAAAAATTAAGTCAAAAAAAGAAGTGAAGAAAACATCTCCACTTCCACGCTCCTATTCATCAGCTTCATACGAATTTCTACGCAAGCTCATCTTCTCGCCAATCTTATCAATATCATATGGTGTATTTTGATAAACTTGATAATTCAACCAATTTCCATAAAATAAATTGGCGTTTGATCTCCATGTATTTATCGGTTCGCTTTTTATATCGCCATTAGGGTAATAATTTTCTGGTATAAGAGGATTCATACCTTTATTGTAATCTCTTATATATTCTTGTTTTAATGTATCTGTATCATATTCTAAATGGCCTGTTACAAATATTCTTCTTCCATCTTTTGTAGACATTATAAATGGGCCTGCTTTTTCTGATTCAGCTAATAGTTCTAGCTCATCAATTTTTAAGACATCTTCTTTTTTGACTTCTGTATGTCTAGAGTGAGGTGCGTAGAACATATCGTTTAGACCTCTTGTCAAAGTTGCATCTGGATTATTTACAGTATGTGCAAATACACCTGATAATTTATCTTTTAATTCGTATTTTGGGATATTATAGTAGTGATATAATGCAGCTTGTGCAGCCCAGCAGATATGTATAGTTGAGAATACATTTTTCTTGCTCCACTCCATAATTTGAACTAATTCGTCCCAATAATCGACCTTTTCAAATTCTAAAAGTTCAACTGGTGCCCCTGTTATTATTAAACCGTCGAATTTTTCATTTTTAATATTTTCAAAATAAGTATAGAATTTATCTAAATGCTCGTTTGAAGTATTTTTACACTCATGGCTTTTTACATTAATCAAAGTGATTTCTACTTGTATAGGTGAATTAGATAAATATCTAAGTAATTGGTTTTCTGTTTGGATTTTAAGAGGCATTAAATTTAGGATTGCTATTTTTAATGGTCTTATATCCTGTTGCATAGATCTTTCTATGTCCATAACGAAAATATTTTCGTTTGATAATACTGAATATGCTGGTAACTCTTTTGGTATTTTAAGTGGCATATCATCTTCCCCCTTTTTTGTTTGACAGGTATATTATACGAAAAATGGCAAAATAATTCCATATTTTGCATAAAAATAAATTTGTATATTCATAAAATTAGAAAAATAAAAGCCTAGATACAATTATTTATATCCAGACTTTTATTCACAACAAATAAGAAACTATATTTATCTTACATACAAGGTAAATATAGTTTAATTAAATTCCAAATAAAGATTTATTTATTTTTGAACAAGTTTTAAGCTATGTTTTTTAGAGCCGAAAAACTCCTTTATAAATATAAAAATAGAAGTCAAAACAACAGAAAACAAACAAGCACTGAGTATTGCGAATTTACAGAGGTTTATAAGCTCAAAATCATATGAGAAAGTCAGCTCACACATAAATATCGACATTGTAAATCCTATTCCAGCTATTAATGAAACTAAAAATATTGAATAAAAATCTAAGCCCTTAGGTTTATTTACTAATTTTAATTTTGAAAATACATATGTAAATAAAGTTATACCGAGTGGTTTTCCTATAGAAAGTCCAAATAATATTCCATAGTACAACCTTTGGCTATTATTTAAATTAGTAGTTATGTCTAAAGATACTCCGCTATTTACAAAGGCAAAAAGAGGTATAACTATAAAATTAGTAAAAGGAGAGAGATTTTCTTGTAGTATTTCTAATACGCTCTTTTTATTTTTATAAGGCTTAGCAGGTACACATATAGCAAGTAATATACCGCTTATGGTTGGATGGACATTGCTACAATTAATCAAATACCATAGTATAAGCCCGCTGAATATATAATAAGGTATATTTTCGATATGAAATACCTTATTTGCAATAATTAATAAAAGCATAACAAGTATAGCTATAAATAAGTAGGTTGTGTTGATATTTTGTGTAAAGAAAACAGCTATTACTACTATTGATATAAGATCATCAACTACTGCTAATGTAAGTAAAAATAATCTAGCCTGAGGGTTTATGTGATTTTTAAATATGTAAAATATACCGACAGCAAAAGCTATGTCAGTTGAAATTGGTATACAAAATCCATTTAAATAATTTGTATTGTGATTAAATAGTATAAATATTATAGCAGGAACTATTACTCCACCAATTGAGCCAATTACGGGAAAAGATGCCTTCTTTATAGAAGATAAATTCCCAAATAAAATATTTTCTTTGATTTCTAGTCCTACATTTAAAAAGAAGAAAAACATCAAAAAGTCGTTTATAAATTCATTTAAGGGAAATTTAAAAAAATGATTATCAAAAATAATCTTATTATAAACACCTTCAAATGAGCTATTGGCGATGCTGAGAGCACTTATAGTACAAACTAAAAGCAACACACTGCTGAGGGCTTCTGACTTCATACTTCTTTTATAACGTTCTAAATTTTTCATAAATAACACCTTCTTATAAGATATCTATTCAAATTTATGATAAAGTGTAGTATTATATGACAAGAATATTGTGAATAAAATCATAAAAATTGGAAATAAATAACTAAGTATTTAAATATTGAGTTATTATCTTTTTTGTAATATAATTCATATACGTAATATTTAAATAATATAAGATTATTAATGAAATGTATTCATTTAAGACTATATATGAAGGAGGAGATTTTTTGACAACTAATAGAATAGTAAAGACAGCGATAGTTGCATCAATTTATGCAGCTTTAACAGTTGGATTAAATCCAATTAGTTATGGAACAGTTCAATTTAGATTATCAGAAGTACTTGTTCTTTTAGCATTTGTAAATGCTGATTATATCGTCGGTTTAACAATAGGATGTTTAATAGCAAACTTATTAGGACCTTATGGTCTTGCTGATATAATATGTGGTACTTTTGCAACATTTGTAAGTGCTTATTTAATCTACATTACGCCTAAGTTTATAAAAAGCAAATATGCTATTTGGGTAGCATCTTTATGGCCAGTACTTATTAATGCACTTATAATAGGACTTATGTTAAATGTATTCTTTAAATACCCACTTATACTTAGTATGCTACAAGTTGGAATAGGTGAATTTGGAGTTGTAACTATTATTGGTGTTCCTTTATTTAAAATTATAAGTTCTAAATACCCATCTATTTTTAATATAAAGGAGGCTTAATGATATGGAAGAAAAATACACAAAAGTAATTTCAGTAGGTGACGAAGCAATAAATTATCTAGAAAATATAAAACAAGATTTAGAAAACAACACGAGCTTTGAAAATATAAAAGTAACTAAAGATGTAGACAAAGAATTCGTAAGAGGTTTACTAGATGGAATAGAAGTTTTATATATGTTATACGATAGTTCAGATAAAGATATAGCTAATATAACTAAAGCGATATCTTTTATGGCTAAAGAAAGAAAAGTATTATGTATAGGTCTTGATATATGCCTAAAAGAAAACAAAGAAGATTTAGGTGTTGATAAAGAATTTAAACTAAACAAATACAACTTAAATACTACTATAGACATGATAAACATCATATGTGAAGCTATGCATGAAGATACTTTAATCTATGTAGATTTAAGTGACTTAAAAGAATTATTCCAAGGTGAAGGGGCAGTTGCTTATTCAGTTGAAGAAATTGAACTTAATCAAAACCCTGCTGACCTTGCAAAAATGCTAGAAGAAGACTTCTACAAAAGTGAAGGTGAACTTACATCTAAAAAAGGTCTTTTACTAGCAGAAAGTAGTCAAGCAGCTGGAAATGATACTTTAATTTACTTACATCAAGTAATAAATGCTCTACAAGATTTAAATGAGTCAAATATAGACGTAGTATTTTCATATAACGAAAAACAAAAAGACACAAAAACTATGAAAATTGCTTATTTAAGAAACTAATAATTAGATAATTATTTAAAATATAAATCCCGCACCAAAAAAATATTATGGTGTGGGATTTTTCCATGAAGATATTATTGACTTATAAATAGTTTTATTATAATATTAATTTTATTGTGTTAAATTTAAATATATATTAAAGAGAGGAAATAAACTAAATGTTACAAGTAACTAATGTAGGACTTAGATTTGGAGATAAAGAATTATATAAAGACGTAAATTTAAAGTTTACTAAAGGAAATTGTTATGGAATAATAGGTGCTAATGGTGCAGGAAAAACTACTTTCCTTAAAATATTAGCTGGAGATATAGAACCAAACACAGGAAGCGTAAGCATAACTGAAAAAGAAAGAATGTCAGTTCTTAGACAGGACCACTTCAAATACGATGAAGATACTGTTTTAGATGTTGTTATGATGGGTCACGCTAGATTATATGAAATAATGAGAGAAAAAGACGCATTATACATGAAAGAAGACTTCACAGAAGAAGATGGTATAAAAGCTGCAGAACTTGAAGGAGAGTTCGCTGAACTTGATGGATGGGATGCAGAAACTAATGCAGAAAAAATATTAATGGGTCTTGGAATAGACAAAGACTTACACTACAAACAAATGAAAGAATTAGAAGGTGGAGAAAAAGTTAAAGTATTACTTGCTCAAGCATTATTTGGTAAGCCAGAAATACTACTTCTTGACGAACCTACTAACCACTTAGATTTCAAATCAATCGAATGGTTAAACAACTTCATAATGGAACTTGAAGATTCTATCGTAATAGTTGTATCACATGATAGACACTTCTTAAACCAAATATGTACTCATATAGTTGACGTTGACTTCGGACAAATCAAAATATACGTAGGTAACTACGATTTCTGGTATGAATCAAGTCAATTAGCACTACAACTTATGAAAGATCAAAACAAAAAAGCTGAAGAAAAAATAGCTCAATTAAAAGAGTTCATCGCAAGATTCAGCTCAAATGCTTCTAAAGCAAAACAAGCGACTTCAAGAAAGAAACAACTTGAAAAATTAGAAGTAACAGAAATACAACCTTCAAGAAGAAGATATCCATACGTTGGATTTACTCCAGAACGTGAAATAGGAAACGAAGTATTAGAAGTTGAAGGATTAACTAAAACTATAGACGGTGTTAAAGTTTTAGACAACGTAACTTTCAGATTAGATAGAGATGATAAAGTTGCTTTCATGGGAGATGAAATGGCTATAACTGCATTATTCAACATAATAATGGGTGTTGATACTCCAGATAGCGGTACATTCAAATGGGGTGTTACAACTTCTCAAAGTTATCTTCCTAAAAACCACAACGACTTCTTTGACGGTGTAGAATATTCATTAGTTGACTGGTTAAGACAATACTCTGAAGAAAAAAGTGAAAGTTTCATAAGAGGATTCTTAGGTAGAATGTTATTCGGTGGAGAAGAAGCATTAAAACAAGCTCATGTTTTATCAGGAGGAGAAAAAGTTAGATGTATGTTCTCTAGACTGATGCTTTCTAACGCTAACGTATTAGTTTTAGACGACCCAACTAACCACTTAGACTTAGAGTCTATAACATCAGTAAATAAAGGGCTAGAAAAATTCCCTGGAGTATTATTATTCTCTTCTCATGACCACGAGATGATACAAACTCTTGCAAACAGAATAATAGAAATAACTCCAAATGGAATAATGGATAGAAAAACTACTTTAGAAGATTATTTAGAAAATAAAGATATACAAGCTCAATTAAAGAAAATGTACGCTTAATATTGAGTAGTTGTATGTAATGTAATATAATATAGAATACCTTTTTTAGATTATCAAGCATTATCTAATGTATGAATAAATTTATATATTAGATAATGTGAAATAATTTTAAAAGAGGTATTCTTTTTTTGTGGAAAAAATTATTCAAAAAATTTAAGTTAGATATTAATATTAATATCTATGATAGCTAAGATATTTTCGTAAATGAGCATCATTGAATTGAAATTATATAAAAATTTTAAATATAAAAAGTAAAATCTACTATAATATTGGTAAGTAGATATAAAGGGGATGATTTATTATGAAAAATAATCTGAAAAATGGAGTTATTATAGGAACGTTAATAGCATCCTTAGGAATTGGTGGTGGAATTTTTATAGCCAATAATAAAAGTAGTGAAAGAACATCAATTAAAAAAACAGAAGATAGTCAAAATACTAATAATACTAATTCAAAAATATATAAAAATCAAGATGAAATATATCATAAAACTAAATCAGATATTTCTATAAACAGTAATAACAATTCAAAAGAAATAAAAAAGGTAAATGAAAATAAAAGTACAACACAAACTAAAACAAATAATTCTAATCATGATTCTTCAACAAAGACAGAAGCAAATAAATCTATCAGTAATAATACAAAACAACAATCAAGTAAATCTAAAAGTAATGTAACAAGTACTAATAATAATATAATAAGATGCAATAGCTGTGGAAAAGTAATGGATGGTGAAGGTAGATATGGATTGTGTGAAACATGTTGGCAAAAAGCAACAAATGACCAAAATAATTATTCAGATAATTATGAAGAACCAGTTGGAGATGAGTGGCAAATAGATCACACTAATCCAGATAGAGTCATGCCACAATTGGAACAAAGTGAAGATTAGAAAAAATTTTATAAAGAAAACTCAGAGTACCTTTTATAAGTGGGTCAAATAGCCTAAATAATATAGTTATGCATACAAGAAAAATACACCTAGTACACATCTAAAAATAAGCTCTTTAAGTTAGACTTTCTATCTTAAGGAGCTTTTTAATAAAGTCATATTAAATTTAAATATATCTTTAACTAAGTATAACCTACATCAAATAATCACTAACACACCCATAGTATTCATAACTATCAAAAGCAGGAACAACAGAGTCGAATTTAATATATATAGAAGAGTTAACAAGCTCAGGATTATTATCAAATAACACACTATCACCATAAATAACAGCCATTATAGCCATTTCAATATGAGATTTAAATATTTTATATCGATTAGCACATTCTTCAAAGTCACAATCCCCTACATATACATAAAAAAGAAGTATAGGTGGCTCATTTTCAGGACAAATCCATTTCCCTAAAACTTCATCACGTAAATCTTGATTTATTGCAGAATAGTTATAAACCTCACCTATATCTAAAAAAAGCATACCCGTTTCATCTGAATGTGTAAGAGTATATTTTCTATCTTCAATTGCCCCATCTTCTGTCGTTGGAGACATAAGCGTTGTTTCAAGTTTGTCTGGAGTAAATTCCATAGTATCACCAACCTTTAATTTTTCATTAATTTATTATATAACTTAACGTAAGAATATGTTCTAAAAGGTTATATCTATGAATATAAAGACACTAGGAATCGTTGTATATGATTATGTAGCAACTTATAAGATTATGTCTAAAAACATAAATAATTTTATACAAAATATCTTAAAGGGGAGGAAAATAAAATGGATCAAGATAAAGATATTTGTTTATTTTGTGGTGAAAAAGTAGATGATGACGACAAAATAGAATGTAGCAATTGCAAAAGTATATATCATAAAAATTGTTTTGAAAAATTAAAAGGTATATGTATGAAGTGTGATAGTGATAATTTAAAAAATGAATATTTTAAAAAAGAGGATAGCAATGACAATATAACAGAAGTAAAAAATACAGATGATAATACTCAAGGTGAGAATAAAAAAACTTATTGTACTAAATGTGGTGAAGTATTAAATGAAGGTCAAATTTTCTGTGGTAAATGCGGCACAAAAATAAATAATACAGAAGATAATATTAAAGAGGAAAAAAAGGATAAATTAAAAGAACAATCTACATCTAAGAAAAATAGGAAGTATATAATTGGACTAATAGCAGCAGCTTTAATTATAATAATAGCAGTTGTTATAAATAATAATATAACAAAACAGCAGCAAGAACAAGAACAAGCAGAGGCAAGAAATGAGTATTTACAGAATGTAGTATTATATGAAGGGACTTTAATAATAGCTGGAAGTAATTTGGAAGATATAGCAGATACAACACAAACATATTGGCATGAGAATATATTTGAAAATAAACATGGAGCTGATATAAATGAAGCAATATTGAATGCATTTGATGATAAAAGTTCAGAAATTTCAGCAGCAAAAGAATATAATGATGATATAAAAAATTTATATACTGAGTTAAAGGATATACCAGAAGGAAGTGAAGATTTATCAGATTTATTAAATATTATAAGTGATACATACAACTCTTATACAGATTTTTATGATTTAGCCATTTATCCAGAAGGCAATTATAATCAATACTCAGAAAATAATAATCAAAGAACAAATGATTTTCTAGACAGTTATAGAGAATTAGAAAATTATATTGAGACAGATAAAGAATTTACTAACCTTGAAAACACATATAAATAATAAACCCATGAAATTTTTAAGTAACGGACGAAGTCGTTGACGCTATGAATGCAGTGAATTTTAAGCAACGGAATCTTTGATTCGTTGGCGCTATGAACGCAGTGAATTTTAAGCAACGGACAAAGTCATTGACTATATAAAATGCTATAAAATAAATGTTAAATTCATGTAAAGAAAGACAGGTTATTTTGTTAAGAACATGT
The DNA here is from genome assembly GCF_902468165.1 of uncultured Intestinibacter sp. Classification (NCBI taxonomy): domain Bacteria; kingdom Bacillati; phylum Bacillota; class Clostridia; order Peptostreptococcales; family Peptostreptococcaceae; genus Intestinibacter; species uncultured Intestinibacter sp. Next base: position 4,168 of record NZ_CABQXJ010000066.1, on the reverse strand, counting down.
AAAAAACTATTCCATGTGTTAAGGGTAGGTAAAAACTAATCAGAATATATTGAATTTACTGACAATTGGTGTATAATTTAGTTAACAATATAAAATTTAATTAATAAATTGAAGGTCTAATAAACAGTATAAAAGTTATATAGGAGGGAAAGATTATGACTGGTATAGCTTGGGGATTTATGATCGTAGTTTTTGCAATTATTATAGTTACTGCATGTTTGGCATTAAAAACAATTGTCGGTAATCAATAAAAGACTTATATGAAATTCAATTAAGAGTAATTTTTAATTTGTAATTCACCATCCAAACACGTATAAGTGTTAAATAAAATTTAAAGAGGGTATAAATCTTATATTTTAGATTTATACCTTCTTTTATTATATGAATAAGTACTACAAGTATATAAATCAAGTATGGTATTGTTAATTTTACGAAAAAAATAAATTTTATACATAAAAAACACAATCTTATTAATAAAAACATAGTATAATTATATTAAAAAATAAGATGGAGGTATAGTTATGAGAAATTTTGAAAACTATGAAGTTGATGAAAATGAATATATAGAAATACACGACACATATTGTGATGAATGGTCTTTAGATACATATGAAGAAAACGATTTCGAAGTTGATTGTGAAGAGGTTGAGATAGAAGACACATATAAAGAATAAAAGTATTTGATTAAATATTTTATAAAAATAAAATTCATTCCCCTAGATTTATAATAACTGGGGGATTTTTTATTTATTAAAATGCAATCTTATTATTAGAAAAATATAGAAATTTTATGAAAAAATGTATAAAATAATACTTGTGAAAATTAAAAGGAGGGCTTCTATTGAATATTGCTTTAATTGGTTTTGGGGAAGTAGGTAAGTCTTTTGTAAAGCTATTGCAAATAAAAAAACACTTACTGCCTAAAAACATAAAATTAAAATATATAATAAAATCAAATGGGGGTATCTATAATAAAGAAGGTTTAAACATAGATGAAATTGTAAAATATACTAGCTCAAATAATAGTATAGAAAAATATCCTCTATGGTCTAATATTACATTTAAGGATATATTAAAAAACAAAGACGTAGATATATTAATTGAGCTTACAACTACAAATATAATAAATGGACAACCTGGATACACACATATAAAATCTGCTTTAGAAAACAATATAAATGTTATAACTGGGAATAAAGGTCCTATTTTGCTTTACTATAACGAATTAAAAAATATAGCAAATAAAAATAATCTTCACCTAAAAATAGGGTGCACAACAGGGGGAGCACTTCCATCAATCAATATGGGTACGATTGATGTGCTAGGAGCTCAAATAACGGAAATTATAGGGGTTTTAAACGGAACGACGAACTTTATATTAGGCGAAATGGTAAAAGCCAATATAACGTATAAAGAAGCGCTAAAAAGAGCACAAAGTTTAAAAATTGCAGAGAAAGATCCATCACTAGATGTTTTGGGAATTGATACAGCAATTAAAATGGCCATTTTAAGTAAAGTTATATGGGATATAGATTTTGATTTTCAAAAACTAAATATAAAAGGCATAACAGATATTAAATTAAATAATCTATTATTAGAAAATTTTTCTGGCAAAAAGACAAAATTAATAGGGAGAGCTTTCTATTTAAATGGAAATTTTGAATTTGAAGTAGGTCCTATGGTAATAGATAAAGACCATCCACTATATTTTGTAGATGGAAAAAATAAAGGGGTATATTATAAGACAGATATTTTAGGTGATATGACTGTAATTGGAGGGGCATCATCACCACTAAATGCAGCAGCTGCAATATTTAGGGATTTACTGTATATAATTTAGAATAGGAGAATATAAGATGTCGCATATAGTAGCAAAAAAAGAGTATAAAAATTTAGTAGATAGATTAAATAAATTTCCACAAGGGGCACCAGAATCTAAGACATTATATGAAATACTTAATGTTTTATTTACAGAAAGAGAAGCTTACTTAGTATCACAACTTCCAATTGGAGCTTTTAGAGTTAAAACAGCAGCTAGAATTTGGACAATGACGTATGATGAAGCGCTAAAAGTCTTAGACACATTAGCGTCAAGGGCACTTCTTTTGGATATTGAAGATGAAAAAGGTAAAAAATATATTCTACCTCCACCAATGGCGGGATTTATAGAATTTGCTCTTATGAGGACTAGAGGGGATATAGACCAAAAATTATTAGCAGAACTTTATTATCAATATTTAAATGTAGAAGAAGATTTTATAAAAGATTTATTTTATTCAGCAGAGACAAAATTAGGAAGAGTATATGTGCAAGAAGAAGTATTGAGTAATGAAAATCAAGTAGATATACTAGATTTTGAAAGGGCAACACATATAATTGAAACATCAGAGCATATAGCAGTTGGAATGTGTTATTGTAGACACAAGATGCAACATATGGGTATGGCTTGTGATGCACCTATGGATATATGTATGACTTTTGGAAATACTGCAAACTCTCTAATACAAAATAACTATGCAAGGCGAGTTGATTCTGTTGAATGTAAAGAGCTTTTACATCAAGCTTATGAACATAATCTTGTTCAATGTGGTGAGAATGTAAGAGAAGGTGTTACATTTATTTGTAACTGTTGTGGATGTTGTTGTGAGGCACTTTTAGCAGCTAAAAAATTCGGCAATATGCATCCAGTCCAGACAACAGCTTTTTATCCATCGATAAGCGAAAACTCTTGTGTAAAATGCGGAAAATGTGAGAAAGCATGTCCTATAGATGCTATAAGTTTAATTAAAGACGAAAATAATAATAAAAAAGTAGAAATAGATTATGATGTATGTTTAGGATGTGGTGTTTGTGCTAGAAATTGTCATAAAGGAAGTATAATTTTAAAACGAAGAAAAGAAAAAATAATAACTCCATCTAGTTCTGTACATAGAGTAGTTCTTCAAGCTATTGAAAAAGGTACTTTAGTCGATCTTATTTCAGAAACAGAAGCATTTAAAAACCACAGAGTTATGGCATCTATACTTTCTGCAATTTTGAAAATGTCTCCAGTAAAACAGCTTTTAGCAAAGGACCAAGTAAAATCGATTTATCTTGATAGGCTACTTAGAGTAAAATAAAAAATATTGAATTTTAAGATATTATTACTATTCATATAAATTTAATAAATAGATTATAATATGTAAATAAACTATGAAAAAAGGAGACACTATGAGGAATTATGAAAAAAGTAAAATTTATATATAATCCAAACTCAGGAGATAAAAGAATAAAAAATGAAATAGATAATATAATTCGAATATATCAAAAAAATGGTTATAGTGTTGTTCCGTATAGATTGACAAAAGCTCGCCCAAATAGCGAGGCATTTTGGGATATAGAAGATAACTACGACCATATATTATTGTCTGGTGGAGATGGAACAATAGATTTACTTATAAATACAATTAAAGAATTAGGTATAGATATTCCTATAGCAATACTACCTTCAGGGACTGCAAACGACTTTGCAAATGCTATAAATTACCCACACGATGTTAAAAAGTGTATTGAAAAAATAATTTCATCAAAACCTAAATACGTCGATATAGGAAAAATAAACGATAGATATTTTATAAATGTAGCTAGTGCCGGTATGTTTACTGATGTTTCACAAAAAATTAATCCAGATTTTAAAAACACTATCGGAAAAGTCTCTTATTATATAAAGGGAATTGAAGAAGCTTTAAATATGAGACAATTTAAAATTAAAGTAACCTCAGACGAGATGAATTATGATGGCGATATGTATCTTATGCTTGTATTTAATGGAAAAAGTGCGGGAAATATAAATCTAGCTTATAAAGCAGAGATAGATGACGGATACTTAGATGTAATTATTGTAAAGGGGATGCCAATACCAAAGACATTGCCGCTTTTAATAAATATATTAAAAGGAGAACATCTTGAAGGATACAATGAAAATGAAATACTATTTTTCAAGACAAAGAAAGTAACTATTGAATGTGAAGATAAACTTGGAACCGATATAGATGGTGAAAAAGGGCCTGATTTCCCTCTTACAATAGAATGTATTAAAGATGGGATACAACTTTTAGGATACGAATAAAATATGATGAATTATCATATTAAGTGCAACACTTAAAAATGGATAAAAAAATAGCTCATA
>NZ_CABQXJ010000065.1:0-18296 GCF_902468165.1 uncultured Intestinibacter sp. | reverse complement strand
AAATTAAAGAAATATAATCATATTTATTTTAATAATTTAAATTTATATTTTCATCTATAATTATCCAACATTTAAGATTTTAACATACACAAATTTTTTCTTCAAGACAGAAAAAAGGTACTTATGTGGGGCAACAATTAATTATTAACTCACATAAGTACCTTTTCTTCTAAAAAGAATTTTAATTTTTAATATAAAATAATCTTTTGTATGTAGTATTATCTGTTGTTTTGTTGTTGATTTTGTAGGTTTATATATTTACCTGGAACTATAGTTGAAACAGCATGTTTGTATATCATGTTTTGTTGTCTGTTTTCACCTTCAAGTAATATTATATAACTGTCAAATCCTTTTACATTTCCTTTTACTTGTACCCCATTCATTAAGAATATTGTCACTGGTATTCTTTCTTTTCTAGCATTATTTAAAAATAAATCTTGTAAGTTTAAAACTGTATTTTTCATTTTTAATGCCCTCCCTGATAAGTTAATTTTTATATTAAGGAAATTCATATCTTAATAGTGTATAAAATAGACTCCCCAAAAAGTATAGTACTTATTTTCTTAAGTACTTTATATATAGGAGATTATAATTTAAATATAATCTCCTATATGTAATTAAGGATAATACTATATATTATTATTTTATACAATTTATAGTAATTTTTCAATATGATTAATTATATCTTCTTCCAATTTTTCTTTATTTTGGTATTCATCTAAGTCAAACCACTTTGCATCTTGATATCTTTTAAACCAAGTTATCTGGCGCTTAGCATATCTTCTAGAGTCTCTTTTTATTATTTCTACTGCTTCGTCATAAGTGTACTCGCCATCTAGATATTTTATCATTTCTTTATAGCCTATTCCCTGCATTGATATCATATCTTTTGTATATCCCATTTCAAGTAGTTTTTTAACTTCGTCTAATAGACCATTTTCAAGCATTATATCTACTCTTTTGTTTATTCTTTGATATAATACTTCTCTGTCTCTATTTAAAACTATTATTATAGGTTTGTATTTTTCGTTGTATCTCAAATCTTTTGAGAAATCGTTCATTTTGTTTCCACTTAGGCATACTTCTATAGCTCTTATAACTCTCTTTGTGTTGTTTTTGTGGATTCTATTTGCAGCATCTTCATCTAGACTTCTTAGTTTTTCGTGCATATAGTCTATGCCGTTTTCTTCTAATTCTTTTTCTAGCTTTTCTCTTATTTCGTTATTTGCGTCTGATTTTGCAAAGTCCATATTGTATATAAGTGAGTTTAGGTATAATCCAGTTCCTCCAGTTACAAGTACTCTTTTTCTTCTTTCGTGTATATCGTTTATATATTTTTCACTTCTAGTTTGAAATTCTGATACAGAAAAAGGTACATCTGGAGTAACTTCGTCTATCATGTGGTGGACTACATTGTCCATTTCTTCTTTTGTTATTTTGGCACTACCTATATCCATATATTTATATATCTGCATTGAATCTGCTGATATTATCTCTGCATTTAATGATTTTGAAAGCTTAATCGATAAATCAGTTTTACCGACTGCTGTCGGCCCTGTAAGTATTATAAGCGGTATTTTGTTCATTATATATCTTCCTCAATTCTAATTTGTATTACATAATTCTCTTAAACATCTTTTCTATTTCTTTTTTAGATATTTCGACCATTGACGGTCTCCCATGTGGACAAGTATATGGATTTTCACACTTTTCCATTTTTGAAAGTAGTGAATGTATTTCGTCAAAATGGATTTTGTCGTTTGCCTTTATAGCTGCTCTACAAGACATAGATGCTATTTTGTCCATTTTTAAGTCGTAGCTACTTTCTAAATCCCCTATGTTGTCGATTATTTGGAATATAAATTTTTCTGATTGAGCAGTTCCAAAAATATTAGGCACTCCTCTGACCATAATATGATTATCTCCAAATATCTCTATTTCAAAACCAAATTTCATAAATAAATTTAGATTTTTTTCTACATCTAACATATCTACACTAGACAGTTCAATGACTATAGGGTCCAGTAACATCTGCATGTCTATGCTTTGGCTTTTAAACTTTGTCATATACTCTTCGTATAGTACTTTTTCGTGTGCGGCATGTTGATCTAATAAATACATAGATGTCCCCTTTTCAAGGACGATATAAGTATTTAAAATTGTGCCGATTACCTTAAAGTCGCTCGCTCTAAATTTGCTGTCTTGTGAATTATTTATTATCTTATCTAGTGTGTCGTCTTGTGTTTCTAAAAAACTTCCCTGAGTGGAAATCTCGTCTAATTTAGAATCCAACTCGCTATTTCTACTTGTTTTTATATCGCTATAACCCATATTGCTATAATAATCAGACTGCTCTTGTTCTTGATATGAGTTATAATTATCTATTTGAGTATATGAAACTTCATCAAACTTATTATTTTGAGCTTTCTCATAATCTTCATTTTCATCTTTAGTTTCATTTTCTTCTAATGCCTCTTTAAAAGATTTAAATGAAGATAAGTCTTCTCTTTCATCTATATTGTACTCTTTAGGTTCTTCTTTTAAGCTTAGAGTATCTTGCTCTTTAGGTTCTGTTTTATACTCAAAATCTATTTTATTTTGGTTTATATTTTGATTTGAAGAAGTCTCTACTTTTTCTTCTAAATTATTTTCTCCAAGGTGATTTAATTTATTTTGTACGTAGTTTTCATTATTATTAGTATAAGACTTGTATTTTCCTATCAAACTTATATTTAGAAGTTTGTTTTTTATTAAATCTCTTATCTTTATATATACGTCTTTTTCGTCTTGGAATTTTACCTCTAGCTTAGTCGGATGTATATTTACATCTATTTCACCTGGGTTTATCGTTATGTTTAAAAAGCACACTCCGAATTTATTTATGGGAATTATACTTTTATAACTTTCATTTATAGCATCTAATATAATTTTACTTCTAACATATCTTTTATTTATATAGATATGTTGAAGGTTTTTGTTAGATCTATAGATGTTGTTGTTTCCTATATATCCGTATATTTTTATCTTCTCATCTTCATAATCTACTTCGATTAAGTTATCTGTTATTTCTTTTCCATAAATACTTCTTATTACGTTTATAAGTTTATTGTCTCCAGGTGTATTTAACATAAGCTTTTTGTTGTTTATGTATTTTATTCTAACTCCTGGATTTCCTATAGCAAGTTTATTTATTAAATCACTTATATTTATAGTTTCAGCATGAGTCGATTTTAAAAATTTTGCCCTTACTGGAGTATTAAAAAACAAGTCTTTTATAGTTATTGTCGTACCGTCTTTTGTACCTATAGGCTCTTTTTTTATTATTTTAGACCCGCTAAGTTCTATCTTCGTACCTATAACTTCTTCTTTTGTCTTTGTAATCATTTCGATATTTGAGACAGCAGAAATTGAGGCAAGTGCCTCCCCCCTAAATCCAAACGAATAAAGGTCGTATAAGTCGTCTATTTCTTTTATTTTGCTTGTAGCATGTCTTAAAAAGCATTTTTCAACTTCACTAGATAATATTCCAGATCCGTTGTCGCTTATTTTGATGCACTTTTTTCCGCCGTCAGTAATATCTACGACGACTTGAGTAGCACCTGAATCTATTGCATTTTCTAAAAGTTCTTTTACTACAGAAGAAGGTCTTTCAACGACCTCTCCTGCAGCTATTTTATTTATTGTTAAATCATCTAAAATATTTATATACTTACCCATCTAATCCCTCCAAGAGGTTATTTTGGCTTAAGTTAAAATAACCGATTATCTATTTTCTTTTGCTTTTTTTTGTAAATTATATAATGTATTTACGCAGTCTATTAAATTCATATTTAATATATCTAAATTTAAAAGCTCGTCTAATACTTCGTTATTTGGAATTATATTTCCAAACGATATTTGTGAATCTTCTTCTTTTAATTTAGTATAATTTGCATTTAATTTATTATAATCTTTTTTCATTTTTTTATGTTCTTTTAATAAAGTTTCATGCTCTAATTTTAAAGATTCGTATTCATTTTTTATATTGTCTTGCTCTATTTTATTTAGCTCATTTTCAAAGCTAAATTCGTTTGTAACTTGAGTTTGTGATTTATCGTCTTCTCTTACTACATCAATATCTTTAAGTTGTAAATCTGCTGTAACTAAAGCTTCTTTATTTGCTTTATCAAGCATTAAATTCATTTTTTCTTTATCGAGACTTCCAGTTAAAACTTCACCGTTAAATATGTGGTTTTTCTCTAAATCGCTTAGAATTTCTGATGAACGCTCTATAACTTTGTCAGGCAGTTTTGCAAGTTTTGCAACGTATATACCGTAACTTTTGTCTGCTGGTTGTTCTACTATTTTTCTAAGGAAGATTATATTTTCTCCGTCGTCTTTTACTGAAATAGAGTAGTTTTTAACTTCTCTAAACTCGTTTTCTAAATCTGTAAGCTCGTGGTAGTGAGTTGCAAATAAAGTCTTACATTTTATATTACTTTGGATATATTCAACTATTGCCCAAGCTAAACTTATACCGTCGTAAGTTGATGTACCCCTACCGATTTCATCAAGTATTACAAAACTCTTTGATGTAGCATTTTTAAGTATTTGTGAAACTTCGTTCATCTCTACCATAAATGTAGATTGACCAGAAGATAAGTCGTCACTTGCCCCAACTCTTGTAAATATTCTGTCGCATATTGGAATATCTGCAAAATCTGCCGGAACAAAACTTCCCATATGAGCCATTAAAACTATTATCGCACTTTGTCTCATATAAGTCGACTTACCTGCCATATTCGGCCCTGTAATTATATTTATAATATTTTCGTCGTCAGATAAATAAGTGTCATTTGGCACGAAGTTTTCTTCACCTACTATATTTTCAACAACTGGGTGACGTCCGTTTTTAATATCTAATTTGTTGTTGTCATTTATATTAGGTTTTACGTAGTTGTTTAAATCTGCAACTGTTGCAAATGAAGTAAATACGTCTATATTTGCTATTATCTTAGCTACGTTTTGGATTCTATCTATATTGTCGTAGATGTATTTTCTAACTTGTACAAATAATTCGTATTCAAGCACACCTATTTTTTCTTTTGCGTGAAGTATTTTATCTTCTATTATTTTTAATTCTTCTGTTATATATCTTTCGGCGTTACTTAATGTCTGCTTTCTTATATAGCTATTGTCTATATTTGCAGTTGCTAAGTTTGCCTTTGTTATTTCAATATAATATCCGAACACTTTATTAAATCCTATTTTTAAAGATTTAACTCCTGTTTTTTCTTTTTCGCGATTTTCGATTTCCTTAATCATAAATGCGCCGTTTGTAGAAACTTCTCTAAGCTCGCTTAATTCTTCATTGTAGCTTGATTTAATTATATTTCCGTCTTTTATAGTTATGCTAGGCTCCTCAAGTATAGCTTTATTTATTAAGTCGTAAATATCGTCTAAAGTCTCCATTTTGTTTGCGTAGTTTTTAAGTATTTCTGCATTAGATTCTTCTATTCTACGCTTTAGCTCTGGAAGTTTTTCAATAGAGTTTTTTAAATTAATAAGCTCTTTTGGAGTAACTTTTTCAAACGCGATTTTACCGCAGATACGCTCTATATCGTACACATTTTTTAAAATCTCGATTAAGTCTATTCTAAGTGAGTAATCGTCTTTTATCTCTTCAATTACATCTAATCTAGTTTGAATTCTTTGTTTGTCTACTAATGGCTCCTCAACGTATTTTCTAAGCATTCTTCCACCCATTGCAGTCGAAGTTTTATCTAGTACATGAAGTAGTGAGCCTTTCTTTTTCTTTGTTCTAATAGTCTCTGTAAGTTCTAAATTTGAACGAGTAAACATATCAAGCACCATATAATTTGATGAGTTGTATATGTTTATATTGTTTATATTTGAAGTTACTTGTTTTTGAGTGTTGTATATATAATTTAAAAGGACACATAAACTTCTATTTATAAGTCCATTTTCATCGAATTTTAAGTTTCTTAAATACTCATCGCTGAAATATTGTTTTAATATATCTTCGTTTAAATACGCTTCGTCGAAATTAGTATTTAAATATATATTAGATAAAGACGCTATAGCTTCTAGATTTTTTATATAATCTAAGTCGTTTATTATTATTTCTGATGGAGAAACTTTCGCAATTTCTTCTATTAACTTGTCTTTTTTTAATATAGTTGCATTAGTTTCACCTGTACTTATATCTACATAAGATAGACCTATATCGTCATTTTGCTTGTATAAAGACATAAGGTAGTTGTTTTTTTTGTTTTCAAGAAGATTCCCTTCAAGAACAGTCCCTGGAGTTACTACTCTTATTACTTCTCTTTTTACGATTCCCTTTGCAGCAGAAGGATCTTCCATCTGCTCGCCTATCGCTACTTTATATCCGCTTTCAACTAATTTTGATATATAAGAGTTTGCAGCATGAAACGGAACTCCACACATAGGAGCTCTCTCTTCAAGTCCACAAGCCTTTCCTGTAAGTGCTATTTCAAGTACTTTTGATGCAATTATCGCATCTTCAAAGAACATCTCATAAAAATCTCCTAATCTAAAGAACAATATACAATCAGGATATTTATCTTTTGTCTCAAAATACTGTTTCATCATAGGAGTTAATTTACTTCTGTCGATTACCATTTTGTTTATTATGCCTAAAGTGTTTATTTTTAGGCTACTCCTTTCTTTTTTGTTAATATATTAAACTCTCTTAAGTTGTAATTTTTATTTTATATTCTAATTAAAAATCATTTATATCTTTTCTAAATTAATTATTATACATTAGAAATCTAATTTATTAAAAAGAACTTTTTTCTAGATAACCATTATAACATATTTTTTTTATTTTTTTGTAGGAGTCTATATTTCAAAATTATAAATTTATTTTTAAAATAGGATTAAATTCGTGAAAGATATCTTACAAGATAATGACGTTATTATATTGAAATAGTTTCTATCATATACATAATTAGTTAAAATTAAATTTTAACTAATTATGTATATTTTACAATAATTTCCATAAGATTTGCACTATTAATAATTAAAAGATAAAGGGGGAATATCTTTGTGATAAAAAAGATAACTGCATTAATTTTATCCTTGTCATTATCTTTATGTTCAGCTGAAGCTTTTAGTTTTGCAGATAATAAAGATATAAAGGAAGATACATTATATGAAAATATGATGAAGCAAAAAAAAGCACAATTATAGAATTGGAAGATTTAAGCATTAAAGAATTAACAAAACTTAGAGACAAGGCTTTAGATGAAAATTTAAGTATGTCCTCATATGATATGAGTTATCGCAAAGAAGGTATATTAGACCCAAACTGGGATTTTGGTCTAGTAGGATTTCTGAACAATAATTACGGTAAATTAACAGAAAAAGAAAACTTAATAAAACAAATTCAACTTATAGAATATGCAACTTTATACAAAGATGTATTAGATCCATCTGGGGAAGTTTTTAAAGTATTGAATGAAGATTATCAAATATCAGAGTATTTAATTAAGCATGGGAAAACTTACGAAATTTCTACACAAGAAAACTTAGAATTTTTAATAGAAAATATAGAAGATGTAGTAGACTATGTTGATTTTGATGCAAAAACAGTAGTAGAAATTATAGACCCAACTATAAAAGGATCTTTTATTTCAAATGATGAGATAAGAGATTTAAACAAGCAATTAAAAGAAAAGTCTTTCGAGAAAGATTTAGATAATACTATTAAAAAGGATATTCAAGCTTTTTAAAGAAACTAAAAAAAGCTTTTTAAAAAAAATCTATTAATTCTTTAAAAAGCTTTTTTATGTTTTAAACTCTTAATATCGATATTGTATATATCAATAATTTTTAAATAATTTAAGTGTGTTTTGTAAATTTTCACGGTCTATTTTCTCCTACTAGTCATTTTAAGTCATAAGTTAACTATTTTTTAGAATATCTTTCATTGCCAAAACTGCAGCAACTATAATTATTGTCCACGCTACTAACATAAAAACCCAAGCTATACCTGTCATAGTATCCACTCCTTTCTTACTTATTTCTATTATATTAGAAATTTTCTGAAAATTGTGTGTTTATACGCATATTTTACCCTTCATTAACATAATGTATGATGTTTTTACGGTTTTTTAACATTAATTGATACTCTTCTTAACTCTTTTTTAACAGACTAAATTTTAAATTATAACTAAATTCGCTACGCTCAGGCGTGGGCGGCTTCGTCCGTTGCTTAGTATCCCCTTCGTCATAGTAATCGGCTCCTTGTCTTTTTAGAATAAAAAAGACTTATTGCATATCCCCAATACAATAAGTCTTTTCTTGTGATTTAATATTTTGATATAAATTAGTTTTATTTATTTATTATAATTGCAAATGTCATTAATAAAAATTAAAATTTTAGCTTATTTTTTGACCACTTCTTGATTTATGTTTTTCATCGTATCCTTTTAATATTCTTCTCATTGCTATTCCTTCTGTTATAAATATAGTAGCCCATACTGTTAACATAAAGCCCCAAGCCATACTTGTCATATTAATTACCCCCTTTATTTCTTACATTTAACTTTTTGTAAATTTAAGTTTGATTTCATATTTCTTAAGATAAATTATAAGTTTTTATAAATCTAATTTCTATCGATATATTAACTTAAAATATCACAATATTAACACAATTCAATAAAATAAAATAATTTTTTACTGTTTTTTGTTATATTTTATAATTATTTTCACTTTGAGTTTGTAGTTTATATAACAATACCTAGCGATATAGATCTAAATTGCCTTCTTCGTCAAAAGGTATATCAAATAATTCTGATTCTTTTTTTACTTTTGATTTATCTACTGTGTTTTCAAATGCAGATTTACTCATATAAATTTCGTCTAATTCCTTTGTGTTATTTATTATAACTAATTTTATATCTTGTATGTTTTTAACTCCACATAGTTTTACACAACCTTGAAATACGTATTTGTCGTTGTCTAATACTAGTGGAAGTTTTACACTATTTGGTTCTGTGGATGTAATGGCGTTTATATAAGTAGATTCAAAATCTATCTTTCTAAAAAACTTTTTAGATACAAAATCTGCAAGTCCCATGCCATTTCCATTTCCGCCTGATTTTTCACTTATATCTAAAAAACCGAGTTTTACTGTATTAGGCCCACCACTGGCGGCATTTGTGTGAAATCTGCCCACTATATTTGTGTCGACTCCTGTGCCGCTTATGTTTTTTCCTATTTCGTTTACAATAAGTACATCTATATCATCTAAATAAATCCTAGGCATAAGGCGTTTTGATTTTTCTAGTATCTTTGGCTCTTCTTGCAGTATTTCATCTTTATGCAGTACAAATAAATCTGCTACTTCATTGTATCCATTTTCTATACTAGCAACTCCACATATTATATTTAAGTTATTGAGTGCTATTTTTCCTACTTCAACTAGATTTTCTGCCATATTTTCATATCTAAGAAAATGTGTCATATCGGCTCCTTTTCTCTTTGCAAGGCCGATCGCCATCATCTTAATCAATCCGCTTTCGTATTTACCTCTAAATGAGGTGTGGAGTTTAACTCGATTTAATAAGATAATTCCATCTGCATTTGCCGCGTTTTTATCGATATAGACGGGCAAATCTTTAGATGTCCTTCCTACTTCTACAACATCCATAGAAGAAATTATCTCGCATCCTACAGATTTCTTTGTTATGCCTAGTTTTTTGAGCATATTTTCTTGTCCCTCTGATGTTCCTCCTCCATGGCTTCCCATAGATGGTATTATAAACGGAGTTGCCCCACATTTTTTTACAAAGCTCACTATAGTCTTCATAAGCTCTTTATAAGAACTTATACCCCTACTTCCCCCAGTTATCGCAATCTTCATCCCCGGTTTTATCTTGTCTTTAATATTTTTATCAATCAGCTTTTGATTTAAATCACCCTCAACATCATCTAGCTTAGTATTGTCAAATGTCTGGCTTACTTTCATAATTTGAGGGAGCTTTATATTATCTAGTATTTCGTTTATTTGAGACATATTATTTTACACCTACTTGCTTTGTAACTATAAGGTCGCTGTCATAACCCATTATATTTTTCACAACTATATCTCCTACTTCTACTGGAGCTTTTAGTTTTATATTTTTGATTATATCCATAACGTCAAATATCTTATCTTTTGGGATAGGGTTAGTAAGCCTTACACTTACAAGTGGGAGTTCTCCATTTAATAAAATCACAGAAGAGGCTATATTACGTCTTGGGTCAGTTAGTTCTTGAACTACGTATTCTCTTCCCTTTCTACATCCCTCTCCTTCAATATTTTTTACATCTTTTCCTTCATACTCAACTTCTATTTCACATCCATTTGGACAAACTATACATGTAAATTTTCTATTCACTTATAATCACCTTCAAATCCCCATTTTCTTTTATTTCATCTTTTGAAATTTTTATTTGAATCATCTCAGCTGGTATCGCCTTTTTGTATTTTTTAGTTTTTATAACTTCATCATCTTGAATTATATCGACCCTACATTCTTTAAAAGGCTTTCTAACTCTAAATGAAAGCACAAAATCCTTAGTCCCACTTATCTTTTGTGGAATTGTGTGGTTTATATTTTCGCCAGACTCTATATTTATATCACACTGTTTTAATTTGCCGTCATTTATATATTCACAAACGTGATCTGCTAGTCTTTCAGCTTCTAGCGATACAAAGTCGACTAAGTCGTGTACTTGAAGTACGTTTCCCGCTGCGAAAATACCTTCAACTGAAGTTTGGTAGTTTTCATCTACTACTGCACCTTTTGTTCTTTTGTCTAATACTACACCTGCTTTTAGTGATAATTCATTTTCTGGAATAAGCCCTATTGAAAGTATCAAAGTATCACATTCGTATCTTTTTTCTGTTTGTGGAATTATTTTTCTAGTTTTTTCATCTACTTCACTTACTACAACGGCCTCAAGTCTGCTTTTTCCTTCTATATTAGTTATAGTGTGGCTTAAATATAGAGGTATGTTGTAGTCGTTTAAGCACTGCTCAATATTTCTTGGAAGTCCATTTGCATATGGTGAAAGCTCAACAACTGCCTTAACATTTGCTCCTTCTAGTGTAAGTCTTCTCGCCATAATAAGACCTATATCACCTGAGCCCAAAATTACTACGTTTTTTCCAACCATAGTATTAGTCAAGTTTATATATCTTTGGGCAACTCCGGCGTTGTATATTCCTGCAGGTCTCGTTCCTGGAGTCGAAATCGCCCCCCTTGTTCTCTCTCTACATCCCATAGTCAAAATAACAGCTTTTGCCCTGTATTGTTTTAAGCCTTGTCTCGTAGCAGCAGTGACAACTTTATCGCTATTTATATCTATAACTGTGGCATCTGTAATGTAATCTATTTTTTCTTTCTCAACTTCTTTTATAAATCTATAGGCGTATTCTGGACCGCTTAATGTTTCTTTAAATCGAGTAAGACCAAAACCATCGTGAATACATTGTTTTAATATACCGCCTAGTTTATCTTCTCTCTCGACAATAAGTATATCTTCTATTCCCTTGTGTTTTAGCTCTAGAGCTGCTGCAAGGCCTGCAGGGCCGCCCCCAACTATTACAACGTCTTTATTTTCAACCATTACTCTCTCACCTTCCCAACAAACATATTAGAACCTTCTCTTGAATAAATCACATCTTCTCTATTTTTATGTTTAACTTCTTCTAATAGACCTGCTATTCTCGTTTCACAATATCCACCTTGACATCTTCCCATCATAGCTCTGCATCTGTATTTTATTCCTGTTAAAGTTTCAACTCCTAGTGGATTATTTATAGCTTCAATAATTTCTGCTTTTGTTATAGTTTGGCATCTGCAAATAACTTCGCCATAATCTGGATTTTCTTTGATTAATGCTTCTTTTTCTTCAATTGATTTGTCTACAAATGTGACTATAGGCTTTCTAATTGGATTGAAGTTTTTGTTTTCTGTAAGTTTTTCTTTTTGTTTTAATAAAGATACTACGTATTTGGCAATTGGAGTTGAGCTTGTAAGCCCTGGTGATTCTATACCGACTAAATTTATAGTGTTTGGAGCTTCATCTCTCATTTCTATTACAAAATCGTGGTATCCACCTTCTTCTTTTGAGGCGAGTTTTGGTCTAATTCCCGCAAAATTTCTTATGAAATCCTCTCTTTTTATATGTGGGAATATTCTTCCCCCGTCTTTAATTAGTAAGTCCATTATCTTTTGAGTAGCAGAATAATCGTCTCTTTCTTCTATATATTCACTACTTGGGCCGATAAATACATTACCGTCTATTGTAGGAGTTAAGTGGATTCCAAGCCCACCTTCTTTTGGATTTGGAACTGGATATGCTGGAAGGCTTAATTTTGAGCCTACTTTTTCATCTAATATAAAATACTCTCCCCTGCATGGGTGAATTGTATAGTCGTCTATTCCAATCATTTTTGAGATTTTATCGCTGTAAAGTCCTGCTGCATTTACAACCCATCTAGCTTTATATGTATCTTTTACTGTTTTTATATTGTAAATTTCATCTATCCTATTTATATCTATTACTTCATTTGCAAAATAATACTCTACCCCATTTTCTGCTGCATTTTCAGCAAGAGCTATTGTAAGTAAAAATGGATTTAAAATACCTGTAGTTTTAGACCACATTGCAAATTCACCGTCGATATTTGGCTCAATTTCTTTTATTTTGTCCTTGCCTATTATCTCAAGACCCTTAACACCGTTTTTTTCGCCTTGCTCTTTCATAGCTATAAGTTTTTGCTTATCTTCTTCATTAAATCCTACAACTAGTTTCCCACATCTTTTAAACGGTACTCCAAGCTCATCTGCAACTTGGTCAAAACCTTGATTTCCTTCAACACAAAACTTAGCCATAAGTGTACCTGGCTTGTTATTAAATCCTGCATGCAGTACCCCTGAGTTTCTCGCACTCGTCTCATTACATACGTCTAATTCTTTTTCTAATACCCCTATTTTTAAATTATATCTAGACATTTCCCTGGCAATAGCATTTCCCACAACGCCAGATCCGATTATTATCACATCATATAATTTGTCCAACTCAATGTCCCCCTTTGTGCGAAAAGATATTCGCAACCTTTATTTTATTTTTTATTTTATACTTATTTTTCCAATTTTTCATCAATTTTAGCATATTTTTTTATTTATATGAGAATTTATATTTTTTTTAATGTAGACTATAATATTTATATGATATATTTTGAAAGGAAGTAAATTATTATGATTGAAAATATTAAAGACATTAAAGATAAATTTGATAATTTTAAACCATATATAAATGGATATCAAAATATGAAGAGGGCGTCTGTATTAGTTCCGATAATTAAAAATAACGATTCACACGAAATACTATTTGAAGTGAGGTCTAAAACACTAAGAAGTCAGCCAAATGAAATAGCTTTCCCTGGTGGAAAAATAGAAGAAAATGAAACTCCGAGGGAGGCTTGCATACGAGAGACTTGTGAAGAATTAGGTATAAGTCCTGACGATATAGAAATAATTTCTCCCCTAGATTTATATATAAACCACTCAAACTTAATAATTCATCCATTTTTAGGCGTTATAAACGAAAAGGTAGTGAAAAATGGACTAGAAAATTTACCTATAAATAAAGATGAAGTAGACCATGTATTTATAGCTCCAATAAAGTACTTAATAGATACTTCTCCTGATGAATTTGAAAATGAGCTAGAAGTAAAAGTAAACAAAGATTTTCCATATTACAAAATTCCAAATAAAGAAAACTACAAATTCGCCGTCGGAAAATACTCGACTTTATTTTATGAATATAAAAATTACGTCATCTGGGGAATATCTGCTAAAATACTAGAAAACTTCTTAAACTTTTTAAAAGAGTAACCAATTAATATGTCTGCATACTCAACATATTAAGGCTTAAGTAAAAAAATAAGCAGATAAAATATAAATATATCTTATCTGCTTATTTGAATTGTATAAATATTTAAGTTTAAAAAATATAATTCCAATTACACTTTTCGTCGGCTATTAGATTTTGAAGAATGGACTTTATTTTTTCCAATTCTTCTAAAGCTCTTATTTTGTTTTTGCAGTATACGGCGTTTCTAACTAGATTTAATTCTAAACTTAAATCATCATAATATTGATGATCTAATACCTTTAGCCAAAAGTCCTTTTGAGTGTCGAGCCTTGCCTCAAGGTCATCTAGCATTTCATCTGCATATTCCCACTTATCATCATGTATAACCTCATATGTAGCTTCCACATCTTTTATATAATCGATTCCAAAATCCTCTACTCTATTGTCTATATAAATCCCAAATAGTATAAACAAGATGACCCATATTAAAGCTATTATAGTATTTTTCATCTTTTCTTTTGAATTAATACTCCGTCGTATTCATCTAAAACGCATAGTAAGACATCTTTTGTCCTTTTTATTTTGTGCATTTTTAGTATATTATTTAGCCATAGCTCATCTTTATCTAATTTTTTTAGGTTTTCTTTTATTATAGAGCCATCTAATATAAGCGGAATCGGTAGATGCTTGTACTCTTTTGAAGGAGTCGAGTTATAATTAGGAGTAGGCACCACACTTAGACTTCCATCTGTCTCTAATATGGCATATTGGATATATTTTATATTAAAGTATCCTTGAATTCTAAGTTGTTCTAAAAGCTCGTTTATGCTTACTCTCTCTCTTTTTAACTCTTTATAATCTACTTCACCTTTGTTGATAAGTATTGAAGGTTTCCCGGACAATATTATAGATATTTTTCTAAATTTCAAAGATAAAAATGAAATAATAGTTTGCATTGCTACAAGACCTGTTAGCGCTGCAATACCATTTATCATAGGAATATCGTTGTTTTCCATAGGTAGTGATGCAACTTCCGCTATTAAAAGCGTTATAACTAAGTCAAAGCAATTCATCTCAGCTATTTCACCTTTTCCCATAATTCTCATAGAGATTAATACTGCTATATATAAAACAATACTCCTCAAGAAAACTACAACCATATAAGTCCTCCTTTTATAGCCGCATACCTTATGAGCTATAAATTCTTAAATATGTTTTAAGATTTATAAAGCCTTAAATTGTAATTTTAAATTATATTTATTTTATATTTCCCAATATGCTTACTAAATAATCCCATGTTCTTTCTGTAGATAAAAGATCTATATGCTCATCAGGAGTGTGAACATCGAATAAATCTGGACCTATAGATACTGCTTGTGCCCCTTCTATAGCGTCTAGTAGTAAACCACATTCTAATCCAGCGTGAATTGCCACTATTTCTGGCTTTTTGCCGTTTATTTTTTCATAAGTCTCAACGCATATTTGCTCTAACTTTGAATCTTTGGCATATTCCCATTCTGGATAATCGTCTTCTAGTGTAAGGTTTACTCCTATTGTGTCGCAAAGCAATTGCATTCTGTCGTTTATATCGTCTTTTAGAGTTTTTACAGAACTTCTAGTTGCAAATTCAAATTTTATAGAGTCATTTTCAGTTACTACAACACCTAAGTTTGTAGAACTTTCAACTAAGTTCTCTATATCTGCACTCATAGTTTGGATATTTCTAGGCATTAAGTTTAATACTTTTATTATTTTGCTTTGGACTTGTTCTGATAAAGATCTTTCGTGTTTTTCATTTATTTTGTTTATCTCTAAAGATATTTGTGGGTCTGAAGTTTTAAATTCATTTTTAAATACTTCTGACATATTATTTATAATATTTACAACTTGTTTTTCATCATTAGAATCTAAATTTATTGTAGCTTCTGCTTCACGAGGTATTGCGTTGTTTTTAAGTCCACCACTTATAGATATTAAGTCGTAATTTACTTTTTCTTTTTCAAGAGCGTTAAGCACTCTTCCCATAAGTAAGTTTGAGTTTGCTCTTTTTTTGTCTATTTCAATACCAGAGTGTCCTCCTTTTAGACCTTTTATACTTATAAGGTATGTTTGTTTAGGAGTTATGTCTTTTAATTCTTTTGGTATATCAACTATTGCTGTAACCCCACCTGCACAGCTTACAGTTATTCTGCCTTCTTCTTCTGAATCTAGATTTATGATATATCTTCCTTCAAAGTGACTTCCATCTAAATTCATAGCACCTTCCATGCTCACTTCTTCATTTGCAGTAAATACTACTTCTAATTTAGGCATTTTTATATCATCAGATGCTAAAAGCGCAAGCCCCATAGCAACAGCTATTCCGTTGTCTGCACCTAAAGTTGTTCCATCTGCGTATAAGTAATTTTCTTTTACTTGTAGTTTTATTGGATCTTTTGTGAAATCGTGTTTTATGTCTTTGTTTTTTTCACAAACCATATCCATATGTCCTTGAAGTATTACAGCAGGAGCATTTTCATATCCAGGTGATGCTGGCTTTTTTATTATTACATTTAAAGCATTATCTTGTATTACTTCTAAGTTAAGTCTTTTTCCTTCGCTAGCTAGATAGTCGCTTATTTCTTTTTCATTTCCTGAACCTCTTGGAATTTTTGATATTTCCTCAAAGTATTTGAAAACTAAATCTAGCTTTGGATTTTTAAAATTAAATTCCATTTTTCTTTTCCTTTCAGATTATTATTTTATTATCATCATCGCAACTGAAAGTATTATTGCTGATGCTATAAATATAGCTACTAAAACTTTTGTGACAAATTTCACCCATGATTCATAATCTACTTTAGCAATTGCAAGTGTACCCATTATTACACCACTTGTAGGCGTAACTAAGTTTACTATACCACTGCCTGCACTAAAGATTGATATTACAACTTCTGGTCTAAATCCTAAGCTAACTGCTAAAGGCCCAAATATAGGCATAGAAAGCCCTGCTAGACCTGATGTAGATGGGATAAAAAATGTAAGTGCCATATAAATTAAATAAGCCACTATTGTAAATACTATTGGACTCATTCCAACTAATACATTTGATGCCTTGCTAAGTACATGTGCATCTAAGCCAGTAGTGTTCATTATTACTGATATACCTCTTGATACACCTATAACTAAAGCTACACCGACCATATCAGCTGCCCCTGCTATAAAGGCATCTACTATTTCGCCTTCTTTCATTCCGTATACAACACCAATAATTATTGACATTATAACAAACCATATACCTAGCTCAGAGAACCACCAGTTACCTAAACTAGAACCAGTTAAGAAGTCAGTATATATGAATAAATTTATTCCGAATTCTTCCCATGGTATTATTCCTGCTACCATAACTATAAATGTAAATGCAAATAATCCTAATACTATTTTTCTTTTTTTAGTAAATTCGACTACTTCTTCTTGCCCTGACTTATTTCCTATAAATGCTTCGTTTGCGTGTTCTATTTCTAATTGTGAAAGTATACTTTGATTTTTATCATTGTAGACTTTTTTTGCATAACTCATAACAAAGTAAATTGATATAAGTAGTGATACAATCCATAAAACTGTATTAGTAGCTATAACTACACCTTGGTTTACAGGAATTCCTGCACCATTTAATGAGCCTATACTTACTGAAACCAAAAATGGGTTTACAGTTGAGCCTAATACACCACATCCTGACCCTAGGATAATTGTAGCAACTGAAACTAATGGGTCAAATCCTGCTATAATCATAGTAGTTGTTACAAGCGCTGTGAAGGCTATAGTTTCTTCTGCCATACCGAAACTAGTTCCTCCAAGTGAGAATAAAAACATAAGAACTGGTATTAATATTAATTCTTTACCTTTTAGCTTTGATACTACTGAGCCTATTCCTGCATCTAGTGCACCTGTCTTTGTAGTTATTCCTAAAAATCCGCCAATTAACAATACGAATATTGCAATGTCAATTGAGTCGTTAAGACCGTTTATAGGTGCCATCACAAAATCCGATAATCCGGCTGGTCTTACCCCAGCTATAAAGTGTGTTACAATAGCTATAACTGCTGTAATTATAAGCAACACAGTATAAGCTGTAGGCAACTTAAATGCTTTTTTCTTTTTTTGTTTGTTGTCCATTTTCTGTCTCCTTTTCGCATTGTTGTCTAAGATTAAAATTTCCTATTTTAAATCGATATATTCATTATTTAAAAATTCGATTATAAAATTTCGTTTAATCTTTTTATATTAGCGATTATAAAAGAAATTAATATATAATACAATATCTCAATATATTGTAAATTTTATCCATAAAAAATTCACTGCGTTCATAGTGCCAACGAATCAAAGATTCCGTTGCTTTAGTTAAAATTCACTACGTT
>NZ_CABQXJ010000064.1:0-18301 GCF_902468165.1 uncultured Intestinibacter sp. | reverse complement strand
GTAGAGTTAGGGTAAATATGGTTTAGTTTTTGATTTTTGGCAAGGGGAATGATGAATTATATTTTAATATAGTAGTGGGATAATTATATAAAAAGGTATAAGTCAGAGTTAGAAAAAACTAGCTAAATTTTAAGTTTAGCTAGTTTTTTTAAAAATTAAATTCTTTGAAATCCCTATTGACCCTAAATCTCAACACCATACACATCCCTATATATATCCTTCTTATATTTATCAAATTCCTTTTCATCTATCGACTCAGGATAACTCATGATATTTAATCTAAAAGGAGAATCGCCAGGATTTAAAGGTTGTTGTAAGTAATAAAAATCATTAAAAGAAAATCCTAGTTTCTCATAGAATGAAACTCTTTTTTTAGATGTATCGCAGTTTGGAGGTTCGACTTCTAAGAAGACTTTCTTGTCACATTTATTTAAATAATTTTTGATTAATGATGTACCGACACCTTTTCCTCTCAATTTGCTATCTACAGCCAAATGTTCTACATATATAAAATCATCAAATTCCCACACAGCCATTAGTGCTAATACTTCATCATTTTCCTTAAATACGAAAGGTCTATAGTTACTTATAGAAAGCAAGTCTTTTTGAGATGGATAATCTCTTCTTTCACTTTTGGGGAATGAATTATCTAATATATTAAAAAATGAATCAAAGTCATTTTCATTCATATCTATAAATTCTTTGATATTATGCATAATTATATCTCCTTAATAATTTATATGTTAATTATATTTTCATCTTATATTATAAATCTTCAAAAATGATTTACCAACTATAAAGTAGTTGTGTTTTGATATTTTTATGACTGGTTTGAAGTATATTATTCTATTTTCAAATCAGTGAGTATAGAGTACTAGAATTTATAAATTTCATTTTCGCCTATCCATATACCTAAAATTTTAGTCCATAAGAATAGAATGAAGTTTATCTACACCAAATTATCTCGCCCGCATGTTTGTCAAAGACGAGAACTTGTTTTCCACAGTAGAAAAAGAAATCATCTTAAGTAGAGATAATATAGGAAAAAGAGATATAAACTCTGATGAATTTATAAATGTTAGAAGAGAAATAATATCATTATTGAGATAAATCTAAAAAATTATAAAAATATATAAAAAGGAGAAATTAAAATGCAAGAATTAATAAAAAACGTAGAAAAAGGGAAACCAATAGATTTTGGAAGTTTAGTAAAATGTAATGAAGGTCAAATAGAAACAGTGACAATGGCACAAAAAAGTGGTGTAGGGATAACTGCTATGGCATTTGGACAAGGCGAGGGAGTAGGACCTCATGCAGCAAAAGGCGACGCAATGATATACATTCACGAAGGTGTTGCAACAGTGAAAATAGGCGACGACGTTATGGAAGCAAAAGCAGGAGAATTTGTGGTAATGCCAGCGAATATACAACATCAAGTAACTGCAAAAGAAGACATGAAGATGCTTTTAGTCGTAGTTAGAGAGGGATAGACTATGAAATATCTAAGAAATATCAAGCCTCACGAAGTTATAAAAATAACTGATATGATTAATCATTCAGGAAAATCGATAGCGAGCAAGGCTTTAATCGACAACGACCACACAGAAATAAGATTTTTCTCATTTCCAAAAGGCGAAAGTATAAGCAAAGAATACTACGAAATGGAAACGCTGTTTATTATGTTAGAAGGCAGCGCAAAAATTGTATATAATAAAGACGACGAAAAGGTGATTAATCCTGGGGACATAATCGCTATGGAGTCTGATATAGAATATGGAGTTGAGGCTTTGACTGATGTGAAGCTGTTTAATATATTGGTTAAGGTTGATTAGTGAGAACCGTATGCATGATGATTTTGATTGTTGTGTGTACGGTTTTTTGTTCAAATATACAAAAGTGTTGTGCGGTATAACGAAAAGTATAAATCGAGATTGAAAAAAAACTTAACAAATAGATAGAATTAAATAAAAGATTCATAACAATATATTTTAAAGATGAAAAGCTTTTCAAAATAAAGTTTGATAAAATAATATCAAAAGGGGAAAAAGTAATGGAGACAAAAAAGGGAACACCAATAGTTACAGAGATGCAGGTAATACCTGTTGCAGGATATGACAGTATGTTGATGACATTAAGTGGGGCTCATGCACCATATTTCACAAGAAATATAGTTATATTAAAAGATAGCTCAGGAAATACAGGAATAGGTGAAATTCATGGTGGTGGTTATACATGCGAATCTTTAAGAAGTTGTTTTAGGAGAAAATGGTGTTATAGAAGGAGCAAAAGAAGGATTAGTAGTAATAGACATGAGTTCAATAGCTCCATTAGTAAGTAGAGAAATATACGAAGCATTAAAAGAAAAAGGCGTTAAGATGATAGATGCACCAGTAAGTGGTGGAGAACCAAAAGCAATAGACGGAACAATGTCTGTAATGGTTGGTGGAGATAAAGAAGTATTCGACGCTTGCTATGATGTTATGGATGCTATGGCAGGGTCAGTAGTCTATACTGGTGAAATAGGAGCTGGTAACATAACTAAATTAGCTAACCAAACAATAGTTGCATTAAATATAGCAGCAATGTCAGAAGCGTATATATTAGCTACAAAAGCTGGAGTTGATCCAGAATTAGTATACCAAGCTATAAGAGGTGGATTAGCTGGAAGTACAGTATTAGATGCTAAATCAAACATGGTTATGGACAGAAACTTCAAACCAGGATTTAGAATAGATTTACATATAAAAGACTTAGGAAACGTGCTTGATACTGCTCATGGAGTAGGAGCTCCATTACCATTAACTGCAGCAGTTATGGAAATGATGCAAGCAATAAAACTTGATGGATGCGGAACAGAAGACCACTCTTCATTAGTTAAATACTATGAAAAATTAGCAAACGCTCAAGTTGTTAGAAAAGGAAACTAGGTTTCAACATTTGATTTAACCTCAAAATATACCTACAGATTATGTGGCTTTGCTACATAATCTGTTTTTTAATTGGGAATAAATTAATATAGGATTTAAAATGATATATAATTTAAGATAGAGTGAAGTTTTAAATTATATATAAGTGAAATATTAAGTGTTAATAATTGATAAGGAGGGACCAAAATGGATAGATTTGTTAGATTAAAAGATGGAGCGTTGATGCCGAAATTAGGACAGGGGACGTGGTTTTTGGGAGAAGATAAATCCAAAGAACAAGACGAAATTAAAAGTATAAAAATAGGAATAGAAAACAACATGACGCTTATCGATACAGCAGAAATGTATGGAGAAGGGTTAGCAGAAGAATTAGTCGGAAAAGCAATAAAAGGATATGACAGAGAAAAACTATTTTTAGTATCAAAAGTATATCCACATAATGCAGGAAGAAGAAACATATTTAGAAGTTGTGAAAATACACTAAAAAGAATGGGAGTAGAATATCTTGACTTGTACTTACTTCACTGGAGAGGGGCAGTACCACTAAGCGAGACTGTGGAATGTATGGAGGAGCTTGTTAAAAAAGGTAAAATAAAAAGATGGGGAGTTTCAAACTTCGATATAGACGATATGAAAGAACTTATGACTGTTAAAGATGGAGACAAATGCGTAGTAAACCAAGTCTTATATCACCTAGGCTCAAGAGGGATAGAATATAGCCTTTATCCTTGGATGAAAGAGCACAATATCCCAGTTATGGCATATTGCCCAATGGCACAAGGAGCAAGCTTAAAACACGAGCTAATGACAAATAAAGAACTAATAAAAATCGCTGAGAAATACGATTTATCAGTACCAGAATTGCTGCTTGCATTCGTATTGCAAAAAGATAATATTATCGCAATACCGAGAACATCTAACCCACAACATGCACTTAGAAATGCGAAGGTGGCTGATGTGAGGATTGATGAGGGGGATTTGGAGATTATGGATAGGGAGTTTCCGGCTCCTGATAGGAAGGTTTATTTGGATATTGTTTAGGGGATGGATTAAAATATATTAATAAAGGCCGTATACATGATGATTTTGATTATTGTGTATACGGCTTTTTATAATTGATTTAATGGTTACAATTTGGCTTACGATATTAATTTATTTATTTTTATCAGAGCTGTATTTTAGAACTAGAGGGTTTAAGGCAATTAAAAGAGAGATTGAGGTATATACAAAGGAATGTAATGAGTTAAATGATCATATAGAGGATATGAAGAGTGTGGATTTGGGGTTTAGAAGTAAGTATAAAAGTAATTTAAATTATTCTAAGAGCAAAAAAGGTAAAGGTAAAAAAAATCATTTAGAAGATTTGATAAATTGTGATTCTAGAACTTATATTTTGGGGGATAAGAGAAGGTTTAGAAAAGTATTTGATGATACTATCTCATCATTTTGTGAATTTTTTACAGTAGAAATTAATAAAGAAACTCTAGAAAAACTAGAAAAGACATTAAATGATTTTTTAGCTGTGGAAGAAGGTAAAAAATTATTAGAAAGACAAAGAGATGAAATTATAAAAAAGATAAGAAAAGAATTACCTTATTTTATTAGACGATTTACAGGGATACAAAGATTAAGTAGAAAACTA
Source organism: uncultured Intestinibacter sp. (assembly GCF_902468165.1). Lineage (NCBI taxonomy): Bacteria > Bacillati > Bacillota > Clostridia > Peptostreptococcales > Peptostreptococcaceae > Intestinibacter > uncultured Intestinibacter sp. Next base: position 13,732 of record NZ_CABQXJ010000064.1, on the reverse strand, counting down.
GGATTTAAGGATATAGATTTAAAGGATTCATACTTTCCTACATATACTTTTAGATGTATAAGTAAGTATGGAAAAATAACTGGAGCATTCGATGTTGTGTTTGATTTGAAAGAATTAGAAGAATTTATAAAATATTTATTACAAAAGATAAAATTCAAGAAAAGTGTAGCAGGTCAAAGGGCATTAATGACACCAAAGTTAAGAGAAAAGATAAAAGAAAGAGATGGTTATACTTGTCAAATCTGTGGATTATCCAATAAAGATGAGCCGAATTTATTGTTGGAAATAGATCATATAATTCCTTTATCTAAAGGAGGAATGACAACTGAGGGTAATTTGCAGATATTGTGTTGGAGGTGTAATAGAAGTAAGGGAGCTAAGATATAATTTTGTAGATGTTTTTTATTTGTATAAATATGGATTAACTAATAAATGATTTATAAAATGTGCTAAACTTTACTTAAAATATATGTTGAGGTTTTAGTTATATGGCTTTAATAGAGTAGTAATTAAACAATACAAAAACAGGGGGAATAAATATGATAGTAGCAGTAATAATCATACTTTCAGCACTAGCACTAGCTTTATTCTTTTTAAAAAAATCAAAAATAACCGCAATTGCATTTTCGGTAGTGCTTTTAGTTATAGGAATTGTATTTATAAAAGAGGGGCAAGATTTAAACCAAGAGCAACAGAGCCAAAACAAGGTGGCAAGTCAAAGTAAAAGCGAAAAAAGCGATAACTCAAATAACGACAAATCAAGTGATAAGACAGATAATCAAGAAAATAATAAATCAACAAAATCATCAAATCAAGCAAATAGCACAAAAACATACACAAGCAACAATAATCTTGTTGGATTGAAAAGTAAATATTTAGCACAACTGGATGAGTTGACGGTGCAAACTGATGAAAGGCAGCAAATTGATGATATTCCATGGATAGAGGTTAGAAGGATAGCTGCAGAAAGTTACCAAATGTGGGATGATAAATTGAACGAGATTTATGGTGTGTTAAAGCAGGAGTTGCCAGCAGATGAGATGGCGGCCCTTAAGCAGGAAGAAATACAGTGGATAAATGAGAGGGATAGTGCAGTAAAACAGGTAGAAATTCAGAATGGACCTGGGACTTTTGCGCCTTATGAGATGTCTATGACAAAGCTCAGTATGACAAGGGATAGATGTTATGAATTGGTTAATTCTTATTTTAAATAGCAAATTATTATAATTAAATAGATATTTCGACACAAAATTTAACATTATAAGGATTTATTAGTAAAATACTATATCCCCAAAATCCATTATATGTTATAAATAATATAGACCATATAAGGAGGGGAAATAATGGTACCAATAATAGTTATATTTGTAGCAGCGGCAGTTGTTTTATTCTTCCTGCTAAAATCGAAAGTGGCGAAGGTGTTAGTTTCGGCATTTGTGATTGTGGTAGGGGTTGTGCTTATGATGCAGGATTCGACAATAAATCAAAAGCAAGAACAAAATGTCGTAAAGAGTGAAAATAAGTTAGAGGGAGAGAATGATGAGTCTGGGCAAAACAACTCAGATAGTAAAGATTCGACACAAGAGTCAAATAACGACAAGTCGGATGAGAAGAAAGAAGGCAAAGAGGCTAGTAATAAAGACAATAGTCAAAGTACACAAAACAACAGTAATCAGTCTGCTAGTTTAAAATCTACATATTTGCAAGAATTAGCGAGTTTGGAAGCTAAAACGAATAATATGCTAGATGGATACACTACATATGAAATGACAAATAGTGCAACGCAAATTTATACTTTGTGGGATAATGAGTTAAATAAAATCTATGGAGTGCTGAAAAATCAGTTATCTGAAAGCGAGATGAATAGTCTTAGACAAAAGCAAAGAGAATGGATAACATATAGAGATAACAAGGCTGAACAAGATGCAGCTGAGTATGAAGGTGGGACTATGGCACAGCTAGAGTTGATACTTTCAAAGGCTAATACTACACAAGAGAGATGTTATGAATTAGTTAACTGGTATATGAAGTAAGTGATATGTAAAAATATAGAGAATTTTGTTCAAAAATGTTAGATATAGGGAATGATTGTATTGACTTAGACAATCATTCCCTATTATACTAAATTTAGACAATATATATACAATGTGAGGGGAATTATGACAAAAAACAAAAAAATCATATCTTTATTTTTAGCGTTTGTAATGCTAATATCAAGCGGTATATTTACTGCTAATGTGCATGCGGCACCAGCAAGACCTACAGTTTATGCACATGCATACACTATTATGGACGCTAATTCGGGAGAAATAATCATGTCTGAGCAGGGAAATAAGCGTATCTATCCTGCGAGTACAGTAAAGTTATTGACTGCAATAGTTGCAATTGAAAATTGCAGTTTATCAAAGAGGATAACAGTAAAACAATCTACTATAGATAAGATTGATGCAGATACGACATCAGCAAATCTAAAAGCGGGTTATTCGTACACTTTGGAAGAACTTTTAAACATGCTTTTAGTTTATTCAGCAGGTGATGCGGCTGAAATTATTGCAGAGGCAGTTGGAGGAAGTAGCGCACAATTTGTCAATATGATGAATAGAAAAGCTAAAGCACTTGGAATGAATAATTCTTATTTTGACAATGCTATTGGAATGGACTGGCATGCAAATCCAAATATTTATTCGACGGCAAACGATATTGCGAAATTGACAAGATACGCTATGACAAACGACACAATTAGAGAAATCGTTAAAAAGCCACAATATGTGATAAAAAACTACTATAATGGACAATCAAAGACATTACTTGCATCAAATAACTTCTTAAGAAATTATAGCTATTCTAAGAATTTATTCACGATAATAGGTTCAAAAACAGGTACAACTGACAAAGCTGGATATGCATTAGCTACAACAGCGAAAGATAGCTCAGGAAGAGAAGTGATCTGTTCATTTTTCGGTAAAAGTACTCGTACGCAAATGTTCCAAGATATAAACAAATTACTGACTTATACTTTTAATAATTATAAAACTATTTTGCAAAGAAGTTTTTATGATATTAGATATTCATCATCAAAAGCTGTTATAAATCAATACTTGGCAAATGGAGTTTTAACTATGACTTCTACAGGAAAGTTCTCAGGGAGTGAACAAGTAAGCAAGTATGAATTTGTAAATACGACAAATAAAGCTTTAAAAACATCATATACGACAAGTAATACATCAGAAAAAATGACATTATTAGGTGTCGCAAACTTATTTAAAGATTATAACAATAAAGAATATAGTGAAACTGTGAAAAACAAATATAAAACAGTATTCAAAAATTTAAATTCAACTGATTTTAATAATATGGTACATTTATACGAATTAAATGTATTACCACATAATTATCAGTACAATGTAAATTCAAAGATTTCTAGGGAAGAGATGGTACTACTATTAAGTAAAATGCCGAAAAAAGTAGCATCTTTAAAAACATTCCCGACATTCACAGTAAATACGATAAACCCAACATCGACAACGATAACAGGGAAAGGACTAGCGACTGCAACGGTAAGAGCGTATGTAAACGGAAGACAAATTGGAAACAGTGCAACTGTGAATTCTTATGGAAATTACAAAATAACAATACCGAAGCAAGCAGCAGGAGCGAAAGTAACTGTGAAGATGAGTAAAACAGGATACACAGATATATTAAAAGTTATATCAGTATCGTTAAACACATTCCCGACATTCACAGTCAACACAATAAGATATACTTCGACAACGATAACAGGTAAAGGTCTGAAAACAGCGACAGTAAGAGCGTATGTAAACGGAAGACAAATCGGGAAAACTGTAACTGTGGATGCTTATGGAAACTACAAAATAGTAATTCCAAAGCAAAGAGCAAAAACAAAAGTTGTCATCAATATGAGTAAAACTGGATATACAACAACATCAAAAACTATAGTTGTTAAATAAATTTAATATTTTAGAGTAGTTTATAGAGAAAAAAGGAATACGCAATTGTATTCCTTTTTTTGTGCAAATTTTAAAATTTTCTAAACATAAATTTTGTCCTTTTTTGTGTGAATTATCACGCGGGAAACGAGGAATTTCTCCATTATAGTCCTTTTTTGAATGTAAATATGTTTTTGTTGTAAAACGGGGTACTTGTATGTCGAAAATAAAAATATACAAATCGAATGATAGGATTATTTGACGTACGGTTTATGATATTTGGGTCTTATTAAGGTGATACAATATAATTAAGAGGGGGATCACAAAAAATCAAGGGGGGGTACGTATGAAAAGGAATTTTGCAAGTTGGACTATTTCGATATTATCTTTTGTAATGATGTTTAGTTTTACAGGTTGCTCTCAAAATCAACAATTAGATGATGCAAAAGCAGCCGAAAAAAATGAAATTGTGGAATCTCAAAAAACATCAAACAAAACACTGAAGAAACCAGTCGTAAATTATGCTACGTTAAAAGTGGACAAGAATCAGGCGACAAGTGGAGACAAGGTGAAGGTGAGCGTTAAGATAAAAGACGAAGATGATATGCAAAGTGCATACATTTATTATTTGTCAGGAATGACGGACAATCTTCAGATGATCGAGCTTAATTATAATGAAAAAACAAAGTATTATGAGGGGTATATTGAGATTTTAGATAGCAGTGAATCTGGAACTTGGAAGGTTGAAAGCATATTAACTGTCGATAAAAGAAATCGTACGACAAATACCTACAACTCACTTACAGTAAACGACACTACTTTAGAAAATAGACAAGATTTGTCGAGTGGTGATTTTACAGTTAGTAATACAAATCCAGAATACAACGCACCAAAAATAGACATGTCTACATTAAAAGTAAGCCAAAAAAGCGCTAAATTAGGAGACAAAATCAAGATAAGTATTAAGATTACAGACGAAACATCAATTCAAAAAGCAATAATAGTATATAAAAAGCCACAATCAAACAAAAGTGAAACAATTCAACTAACTTATAACGAAAAAACAAACATGATGGAAGGATATTACACTGTCAGCGAGACAAGCGAAAGTGGAATTTGGAAAATTAATTACATAATTGCCCACGATACAAACTACAACTCACGAACTATAAATTGTGATTGGGGCGATGAAAACGATTTGAAGTATTTTGTAAATGGTGATTTTACAGTTGAGGAAATTGAGGAATAATAGATAATTTTTAATAATCGAAAGCGGGAGAAGAGAGATCCCCGCTTTTGTTTTGCTAAAATAATAAATTTTATAAATAGCGAAAATAATAAATCTGTAAATAGCTTATAAATTTCACAACATAGTATGTCTAAATTAGTGTATACTATATACAATGACTAGAAGGAGAATTTACATATGAACTTAGCAATAGAAAAATATAAAAAAATAAGACAAGCCCAAGCAAATGGAGCGAGAACGATAGACGATTTAAAAAGAATGACTGATATAGTTATAGAAAATGATGACGAAGCAAAAGAAATGGAAGCAGTGTTAAAAAATGCATGTAAATGTAGAAATGTGTCTGTAGAAGAAGTTGCACAAGCCGTTAGAAATGGAGCAGACACAGTAGAAAAAGTTACAGCAGCAACTGGTGCTGGAGCAGATTGTGACAAATGTAAAGGTGGAGTACTTCAAAGTATCATAAAAAATAGAGGATAATATACAAACGAGTTTATTTATTATAAAATCATTACAAATTGGACAATAGGAGGACGACATGCCACAAATAAAAGTAAGAGGAATTAACGAAAACGACATTTGTAAAATAAGCGAAAAAATGGTCGATGAATTAGTAGAGGCAGTAAAATGCCCAAGAGATTATTTTGAGATAGAATGTATAAAATCTGTTGCTATAAGAGATGGCAAAATAGCAGATGTATACCCATTTGTTGAGGTTGCTTGGTTTGATAGAGGTCAAGAAATTCAAGACATAGTTGCCAAAATAATAACTAATAACATAAGAGAAAATCTAAATATAGAAAGCATGGATCTTGCTTTTACAGTTTTTGAAAAAGAGAAGTATTACGAAAATGGAGAGCATTTCTAGATAGAAAATAGCAATAGGAAAACCACATCTTGGGACTTAGGATGTGGTTTTTTAATTTCCAACCTATTAACTAAAGCAACGGAATCTTTGATTCGTTGGCGCCATGAGCAAAGCGAATTAACTTTAGCTAGTTTATGAGATATTATCTTCAAAATGGAAATACCTTAGGTGATTTGCTTTCTAAGAAGAAATATATTTAATAATGTATAAGATGCAGTATGTATTTTATTAAAACTAATAAATTTCCTCGATATAAGTTTTGTTTGTCGTAATATAATAGCCTGATTTTAATTTATACATATTTGTGTCATTTCTCTCGACCAAATCGACTATTGTAAATATATCTCCGGCTTTTGCCACCCCAGCAATGCTTGAGGTTTTAAAATCTGGGTATTTTCTATAGTTTACGTCTTTTTTGACTTTTATCATCTTTGGCAGGGGAGAAGTTGAGCTATTTTTTATGTAGTCAGGAGAGGTGCAGTTGATGATATTATCAAGAGTGATTTTGCCTGACTTTAAGTTATGGCAATCAGTTTTAAATTGTGTCATTTTATGGGGATTTTTGACCATATAAATTGGGCACAGTTTGTAAGCTTTTCCGACGACATCGGTGTGGGTAATGATGTCAGTCTTGCAGTCAAGCCCCTTATACTGGCACAACCACGCGCACAAGTGGACCATGCTTTTGTAGGTTTCGTCGGTATAGTGATTGTCCTCACCTGTTGTGGCGACTTCGATTGCGATGGCGTACTTATTGGCGCTGTTGGTCGCATAACATTGCTCGCTAGTTGGGATTAATTGAAAAATTGTTCCGTCGAGGTCGATAACATAGTGGGATGAGGCATAGACATATTTCCCGTTGACCTTGTACCCATTTGCGACAACATTGTTAAAATATGACACAGTTTGCCAGCCTTCCACATCAGCCTGACCAGTATAGTGAATAGCAATTTTCTTTGTGATAAGAGTAGTACCCGGTCTGCCAAATCTATTTCTTTTTTGCCATTTTTCGATTATTTTCGGTTTGCTGAGCATAATTTACCTCCTTTATATATGTAGATTTATATATTCATATTTATATGATTATATTTATAATAAATATATTTATTTTAGGTACAATTTTTACTTTGCCTAAAAAGGGATTTCATCATTTTCAGCGAGCTCTGTGACGCTTGGAACTGTGGAAGATGGTGTAATTGCAAAGGGTGGAGCAGTCGCAGTTTTAGGTGTTTGACTTATGTTGCTGGAATTTTTACTTGAGGCTAAATCACCAACTAAATTAGATTTAGAAGTTGAATCAGATGTAGAAAGTAAAGATTCAGAAGCAGTAGCATTAGCAGGGATTGAGTTATTTATGCCAGAATTATTCTCATCACTAGATCTATTTGGTGAGTGTAGTTTTGTTATAGTATTTGCGACTACTTTGGCGAAAGTCTTGTTATTTCCGTCAGAATCAACATATCTATCTATATGTAGACTGCCATCGACTGAAACTAGACAACCTTTTTCGATATAAGTCGCACAGTATTCTGCCTTTTTGCCCCAAATTTCAACAGGGATAAAGTCAGTAACGACTTGGCTATCTTTTCTATAACTGCGGTTTATTGCTAGCGTAATCTTTGAAATTGCAACACCTGTGTTAAAAAATCTAAGTTCTGGATCAGCTGTCAGCCTTCCTATTAATATAACTGAATTCATAAAAATACCTCCTTACAAATTTTTATAATAATTAAATTTTGAAAAGTTAAAGAGTTTTAACAAAAACTGCCTTGTTCGTATGTTGGCTCGTACCCAAAGTCTTTTTGAAGTTCTAGCTCGCCTTTTGTGAAAAATCTCTTTCTTTCTGATTTGAACTCTAAAAGGGCGCGTTTTTTGATTATGCCGGTGATTCTGTTTTTTAGGATGAGCGCATGGGTAAACGGCTTGCCATCTTCACGCGTCGTCTTAAAGATATAGTCTGCCAAGTTGGGTATTTCGCTTGCACCTGAGATTTCAAAAACGTGCGGCTCTCTATTCATAAGCGAGCTTTTGTTGGAATGGGCGACTAAAATGACGACGAGATTGTACTTTTTTGCTAGGTTTTTCAATGCTTTTACAGCTATGATTTGTTTTTCGTATTTGTCAGAACCGCTGCACTCTAGAGTCATCAAGTTGTCCAAAATAAATAATTTGACATTTTTCTTAATCGCCAAGTACTCAATCGCATTTGCCAGATTTATCTCGTCGGCCCTTGCCTCTTTGGAGTAAATAAATAATTTGTCCTTGGTCCAGTTGCTAATCATCTCAAAACCTTCATCACTAAGGCGCACATATTGACCGAAATTGTTGGTACAAATCGACAAATGTTTAGTATTTGCAACAGTTTTTGCAAACCACTCCATAATCATTTGGTAAGTAAGCTCGCCGGAATACAAAAATCCATTGAACCCTAAACTGAGCGCATTCGCCAAAATCTGATTTAAAAATGTACTCTTACCAGAACCAGGCTCACCAGTCACAACAGTAAGTGTGCCAAAGTTAAGCCCGCCGCCAGTAACATTGTCAATTGATCTAAATCCAGTTTCAATCGCACCTGAATTCTCAGTTTTGAGCGAAATTGTAGATGCATCAATAAACAAATCATTGACATTAGTACACTCCAAAAGCGTTGATTTTAGCTCATCTGTGAAGTTTATTAAGGCGCTTGTATCCATAGATTGAATATTTGTTCCGGCTTGTAAAAGCATATTGTGGATATAGCGTTTCATAGCGAGGTTCTTCACAATTTTCATGTAGTAGATGATGTTGTCAGCAGTCGGAACAATGGTGATAAGGCTCGAAATATAAGCAACACCGCCGATTTCGTCGAGAGTTTTGTCATTTTTCAACTCATTTGAAAGAATTATAAGGTCAATTTCCAAGTCAGAATCAGACAATTTTTTCATACACTTGTAGATGATTTTGTGCTTATCGAGATAAAAATCACTACTAGATAAATTTACCTCATTACCCTCAGAGATAGACTTAGGCTCGATTAGAATTGCACCCAGAATACTTTGTTCAGCCTCGATATTGTAAAGCTCCATAAAAATTCCCCCTTTAAGATTAAATAATCACAAATAAGATTAAATACTAAAATAAGACTAAATACTCACAAATTAAAATTTAAATGTCTTCAAAACCAACAAGAGAATAAGAACCATAGATGCTGTTTATAACTATTGAATTTTCAACGTTTTTTGAATTATGACTAGATACAAAATTATCCCTGCGATTAGATATAAAACCATTACGATTAGCCCCAAAGCCGTCTTTACAGTTAGATGAATAGTCACTGTGATTATACCCAAAGTCGTCTTTGTAGTTAGTCGCAAAACTACTGCGATTATATCCAAATCTATCCTTGCAGTTAGGCACAAAATCACTGTGATTATCTAAAAAACTGTTGTGGCTGTTATCGAAATTAGGCATAAATTTATTTTCTTCGTAGTTTTTTCGGCAAATTAAGCGGTCGTATTGCTTTCTAAGATTGCTCGGATTAAGGATTTGGCAACTCCAAAAAGCACTTTTTGTATGAACCCACTTGATTAATTCAGACACCTCTTTTAGATCTCTATGGTCAAAATTTAAAATTGCATCAAAAGTTCTAGCCCAGTTTCTCATATTAGGCATTTTGAAGTTAGGGTTATTTTTTCGAATGAGACTTAAAAGCAAATCTGATAACGATTTAGACGGATTTCCCTTTTTCGCGCGTATGTCTGATATAGTAGATTTATTTAGTAGATTAATCTTTTGGTCAGGTTTTTGAACCGGGATGTTTGGTTTTTGGTCCGGAACATTTGGTTTTTGAACCGATGGGTTCGGTTTTAAATCAACAGGGTTGGCGCAAGAATGCGCTCTATTTTCACTCAGTTTTAAATCATCAAAATCAGAAGAAATCGAATTTTCGTTGCATAAAAAATCATTATCGTCCCAATTTTCGCTATGATCATATGGAAAATTATCATCTTCAAAATCATATTCATTGATACAGTTACAAAGTTCTATGTTATTCATTGAATAAATAGAATCATCATCAAAATACGACATATTTTTATTATAAGTAGGATAGTTTTTATAAGATAAATTTATAAGTTTTGAATAGTTTTTGCCAAGTGCAAAGTATGAATATGTGCCAGAATTGTATACAGTTGTTTTTTTCAGAATTTCAGCGTCACAAAGTCTGCGAAGTCTTCTATAGATGGCATCTTTTTTAACATTTAAGATAGGAAATTCGTCAGTGATAGCCTCGTAAGATACCCAATAATATTTATCGCCTTTAAGTGTTTTTGTAATCATTTTACCAGAGTTTTTAAAATCAGTAAACCATCTCAATATGGCTAAATCACCCATAGAAAGCCCAAGTTCACATGCTCCTTTTTGAAGAAATCCCATTACTGTATATCTCATAAATTACATCCTCCTTATAAAAATAAATTTCTCCCAATTAAAAAATAGATAAACTCCCCCAGATTGTGGGGGAGGGGTGCTTTGGGGGAAGCACCTAATTAGTAGGTTTTAATTATAAAATAGAGTTTACGCCTTATTGTTTTGTAGCTTTAAGATTAATTATGTTATTTGAAAGCTTGTTGATGCTATCTGTCAGGGTTTCCAGCTTACTTTCAAGCCTAATTAGTAGATAAATCGACACAGCAACTGGAAAACCGACATTAGCAATTAAAGTTTCAATAATCTCCATATAGTGACATTCCTAAAGAACTAAGTCATATTCTGTCGTATCAGTAGTGACAATTTTAGCCTCAACAGCCTCAACAAATGCATAATCATTTTTCTTAAAGATGTTTTTTTCTACGATAAGCTCCATAGTTGTCTTGATTTCAGTTTCGGTAATGTTGTCTTTTGGATCGTCTATAGAGATGCTGACGTTTTTACCGACTGAATTTTTAAATACCATTACGAGTTTTTTTGTCTCTGTCATAAAAATTCTCCTTTCTTTTTATAGTGGGGAAGTCGAAGTGACTTCCAAAGTGAAAATTATTCAGATAAAGTAGAGTTGTCTAATCTGACTATGTTGTAGACTTCGTGTTTTTGCAGTGCAGCAATTGCATTTGCAACATCTAATACGTTTTGATTAGTTGCAGCAGGGTCCACAAAACCAAAAGTTTTAGTAGCTTTGATTTGTTTTGAATTTTGGTCAAGCCCTTTATCCAAATATAACTTCAATGATGATAAATTTTTAGTCGCTATAACTGCCATAAGTTAACCTCCTTTGTAAAAAATTTATGAAATTATAGCCTAGTATAAAAGATAAGCTATAAAACCAAAGCAAATTTATAGAGTGTTGGGTTTATTATTTATAGATAGTTTAATTTACTATTTTGTTTTAACTTATAAAACTTATAATTTGTATAATTAAGCATTTTGTTTAAACTTTTTATGAGTTATCTAATTAAGCGTTTTGTTGAAAAATGCTCTTTCTATCATAAGTTTTATATCATGTTGTCTTCTTACTTTAATAATAGCCAAAGTGATACTACACTTTCCAATAAAACACTTGAAAAAAATAAATTGTTCAAAAAGTTTTTTCAAAAGTTGAGGAAAATATTTAATAAAAATACTGTAAAAATTTATTTTTTTATATCAAATAAAAGCAAAATTATATGAAAAATGTAGTAATTTTAAGCAATACAAAGAAATATAATGTCGTGAAAATATATTGCGGTAATCGAACATATGTACTATACTATGAAATATAGACATACAAAATAGACTAAGAATTATAAAATATACAAGTATAAATACAGACTCAAAATGGCGGACAGTAAATAGTTAAGTATTTTTGATTTATGAAAGGTAGGGGTAGGCTTATGGATAGCGAAAATAAGAATATAGCTGAGTTTGATTATGATTATAAAAAGATCGTACCGCCGCGATTACACCGTTTTTATGAGATTATAGGAAAAGAAAAATACGAAGAAGTGTTAGAAGTATATGGAGGCAATCCACTTTATTTAAACCAAAAAGAAAGCTATGAAAGAGAGCTGAGAAATTGGAATATTTACAAAGATTATAAAAATGGCATGGAGTATTTTGACCTTACGTCAAAGTATAAGTTGAGTGTAACGACAATTAGAAATATTACAGCACAATGTCAAAAAAAAGAGAAAAACGGAAATAATGAAGAAAAATGACTACTGGGTTAAAAATAATAGTGAAAAATGACAAAATTAAACACAAACCAGATAATATATAATTTCCTTAGAATTGAAAAAGCCAACAACTTGCATATAACAAGCTGTTGGCTTATATAATAACTACCTTAACTTAATCTAAATCTAAATAATAATCCTCTTCATCCCACAAGCTGACATTATAGCAAGCATAAGCCTCATCTATTATTTTCCCCGAATATTTATTATTCGAAGATTCATACTGACTATAATGGCTAGCGAGTTGGGAGACATAGTCGCTTTGATCTGTTTGATCTTCAGATTTTTCTTCTGATTTAGTATCAGATTCGTCTGTCAGTGATTTGAATGTAAAATCACATAGTTTTTTTAATAACCCTTTCACTTAATAATTCTCCTTTGTATTTGAAATTTCCCTCATACATATTATTATATAACAAAATTTTGTCATAAAATGTAAAAACTTCTGCATATAGCAATTTAGTTTATCATAAATTTTATAAAATTTATACCCAATTTTTTATTTAGATTGAAAATTTTAGAAAAAAGTAATAAACTAAGTAAGGAAGAAACATTTAGAGGGGGTAAAATAATGAAATATAATACTATTTACGAACTAAATGAAAGGGGTAGAGCGACGATTTGCCCGCAATGCAAAAATGAAGACATAGCGGATGATGCAAATTATTGCGAAATTTGCGGTGCATCTTTAATAAATAGATGCACAAATACAGAGTGCAACACTATCGGAAGTGGAAAGGCGAGATTCTGTAAAGAGTGCGGAAGTGAGACAGAATTTGGGAAAAGAGGTTATCTAAAACCTTGGAATACTGAAGGCGAAATAGAAATAATAGACGAGATTGTAGAAGATGAAATAGAAATAAATATGGACGAATTAGAAGATAATGAAGAAAACATGGTAGAAATCGAAATTGCGCATGATGATGAGTTCGACAATGAAGAAGACGAAGCGCCAGAAATCGACCATAGCATTTTAGGTGATTTTGGAGCTGTATACAGCCAAGATGACGACGAAGAAAATGACGAAAACGAGGAAACTTATGATAGATTCCAAGAGTTCAGTTATAAAGGTGGAGACGAATTTTTCGAGATATTCTAAAATATATATTTAAAATATGACGTATCAAGTCGAATGTATAAAATACAGCGCGTGATATGACAAATAACGATATATTACATAGCCCATGTCGATATGATACATAATTAAATAAATAAAAAAACTACTCACATATATAAATATGGGGGTAGTTTTTTTATTTTAAGCAATGTACGAAGTCGCCCACTCATGAACGAAGTGAATTTCAAGCAACGTACAAAGCTGCGGCCGATTTTAACCAAATCAACCCCTTGTAGGATTATAAAAATACCCCTATTATGGTATAATCTAAATAAAACGAAAAGGAGTTGAGAATATGAGAGGATTACTAGATCCAAAGATGGATTTTGTATTTAAAAACATATTTGGAAGCGAAAAACACCC
>NZ_CABQXJ010000063.1:0-18311 GCF_902468165.1 uncultured Intestinibacter sp. | reverse complement strand
ATTAAAATCTGTTCCAGATAATTATATAAAAGATACAATTATTGTAGGCGGAATTTTAAAAATATTCGGAACAGGATTTACAACTGCAATTAAAATGATGGTTGTGCCACTTGTATTTGTATCATTAGTATGTGGGACATCATCTATGGGAGATATAAAAAAATTAGGTAGAATAGGTACAAAGACAATGGCATTTTACTTATCTACAACAGCAGTAGCAATAATAATAGCTTTATTTTTAGGGAGTGTATTAAAACCAGGCGCAGGGCTTGATATGAGCCATATGGTAAGTGGCGAAGTATCAATTGGTGAATCTAAATCACTAGTAGATATAATATTAGGGATAGTTCCATCGAATCCAATAAAAGCATTTGCAGATGGAGAAATGTTACAGATAATATTCTTTGCAATGATTACAGGGATAGCAATGAGTATTGTTGGAAAAAAAGCTGAACCTGTTAGAGTGATATTTGAAAGTTTAAACGAAATATGCATGAAAATGGTAGGAATAATAATGTTATTTGCTCCATACGGTGTATTTGCTTTAGTTTGTGATACATTCTCATCAGTAGGACAAGATGCAATCCTTGTACTTATTAAATATATAGCAGTAGTTTTATTAGGTATGGGAATACATATAACTTGTGTATATGGAGGAATGTTTAAATTATTTACAAAAGAAAAAATAATGCCATTTTTAAAGAAATTTACATCAGTAGCAGCTATAACATTCTCAACAGCATCAAGTAATGCATCAGTACCAGCAAGTATGGAAATACTTGAAGAATTAGGGGTAGGAAAAACTACTAGATCATTTACTATACCAATGGGAGCAACTATAAATATGGACGGAACTGCTATAATGCAAGGTGTTGCAGCATTATTTATAGCTCAAATATACGGAATTGACTTAAGTATAAATCAAATGATTACAATAATTTTAACAGCGACTTTAGCATCAATCGGAACAGCAGGTGTTCCAGGTGTCGGAATGATAATGTTATCTATGGTATTAACATCTGTAAATCTTCCACTTGAAGGAATAGGGCTTATAATGGGTGTTGAAAGAATAATAGACATGTTTAGAACTACTGTAAATGTAATGGGTGACAATATCTGTACACTTATAATTGCAAATAGTGAAAATGACTTTGATAAAGATATGTTCTATGGAGAAAAAGAAGAACAATTAGCTTAATTTAAAGATACAAAAGGGATATAAAGCAAGTAAGATTTGCATTATATCCCTTTTATATTTAAATAGAAAATGATATTTATATGCTAAAAACAACTTATATTTTAAAAGTATAAACTATAAAAAATTATAATGTTGATTCTCTTTTTACAATAGTAGGGTCTATGACTACGTGTTTATTAACTCTTAGACAGCCTTTTTTATTTTTACGATTTATTTTTATTCCCTCTGTTAATATAGATAAAGTATTTTGGGTAATTTTATTAACATCTTGTTTAATTGAAGTTAATGGTATAAATGACTCTATTGCAGCTGGAGAATCATCAAAGCCAATTACCTCATAATCATCAGGAATAGATTTATTGTTTTTTACAAGTATTTTGATAAAATAATTGGCTAAAGTATCATTACTTAAAAATACCCCAATTTTTTTGCCGTTATATTTAGCTTCTATTTTTTTAAAAATATTAAATAATTTACTTGTAGTATCGCTTATATCGTTATTGAAAGCTTCATAAAACACCATATGTTCAATATTTTTATCTAAACAGATATTTTCAAAGGCCTTAATTCTATCGATTGATGGAATTTCCTCTGATATAGGACTATTTATATGTATTAACACATCACAATTATTTTCAATAAGGGTGTTTGTAGCTAAAGATGCACCCAAGTAGTTATTTGTATCGACGCTTGAAATATATTTAGATTCCCTTTCGATTCCCACAATAGGTATATTATAATCTTTTAATTGTATAGAAGGGATACAGGAACTAATCATAATTAAGCCTTCAATTTGATATGCTAATAACTCATCTATATACTCTTTTTCTTCATCGATATTTCCATTACTAGTAAAAACTAAAAATTTATAACCATATCTAGAATAAGTGTTTAATATAGAATTTAGTAAATATGAATAAAAGTGTAATTCTAGTTTTGGTGCAATTATTCCTATAAATTCTGTTTTCCCATTAGAGAATATTTTAGCAACCTTATTTTTTTTATAATTCAATTCTTTTAGGGCATTTTCTATTAATAGACTTGTCTCTTTAGTAAGGTTTTCTGGAGAATTAAAATATCTAGAAATTGTAGCAGTAGATAAGTTTGTATACTTAGCTATATCGCTATATGTAATATTTTTTTTCAAAATAACACCTCTTTATAATAAATAATTAATATTAAGTTTATCAAATAAATAAGTGTTTATCAATATTATAGGAAATAAAGAAAAAACAATTGGAAATAGAAAAAATTATAGTTGACCAAATTGGAAAAAATATGATATTATGAAAATGTAATCGATTACATAACAAAATTAAGGGGGAATTAATTTAAATGACAAAAAAAATTGGGAGTATTCTATTAATTTTCATATTGATAATAAGTTTGGTTGGATGTGAAAAGAAAATAGAAACGGGAAGTATTAGTGGCTTTGACAAAAATGAGGAGTACATTTCTATGTGGGTACATACAATAGAAAATACTCCAGAAGGGGAAGCATACAAAAAAAGTGTAGAACTTTTTAATAAAAAATATGATGGAAAATATTTTTTAGACATAGAGTTTATTCCACGTAATGAAAACGGAGGGGGATACTCAGATAAAATTAATGCTGGTGTTATGTCAGGAGACTTACCTGATATTATAACAGTTGATGGACCAAATGTTTCAGCATATGTAGCTAATAATATAATACAGCCTCTAGAAGGTGTATCAGAAAAAGACAAATCTGTATATTTAGATTCTATAATAGAACAAGGAACAGTTAATAATAAGCTTTACGCGCTAGGTGCTATGGAATCAAGCGTTGGATTATATTATAACAAAGATATAATAGAAAAGGCTGGTATTGAAATTCCTAGTATGGATGATCCATGGACTTGGGATGAATTTTATGAAGTATGCGAAAAAATAAAAAATGTCATTCCGGAAAACGATTATCCGATTGATATGACATTCCCTTCAGGAGAAACAACAATTTACTACTATGCACCTTTTATATGGTCTAATGGGGGAAATTTTGTGAGTGAAGATGGATTAACGGTTGATGGATATTTTAATTCAGAAAAGACTTATGAAACAGTGGATTATTTCAAAAAATTACTAGACAATAAGATGTTTTCAAAAACTAAGATAGAGAATTTATTTGAACTTGAAAGAGCAGCATTTAAATTTGATGGTGCTTGGCTAGTTAATAATATGAAAACTAGTTATCCAGATTTTAATCTAGGCATTGCACCTTATCCTGTAGGAAATGATTGGAACCAAGAAAAATATACACCAACAGGTTCATGGACATATGCAGTAAGTACTAATTGTACTAATGTAAGTGCAGCTACAGAAGCTGTTAAATGGTTAAGTGGTGTTGAAAGTGGTGTCATTCTAAGTGAATTAACTGGAAATATGCCTTCTACATATGAGGCATATGATAAATTACCTCAATTTAAAGATGGATTATATGCATTTTTAAAAGAACAATTAATAACTTATGGTCATCCAAGACCTAAAACACCAGTTTATCCTCAAGTGAGCGAGCAATATCAAAGATCACTAGAAGATATAGTTTTAAATAATAAAGATAAAAAAGATACAATCGAATACTCTGTGGAAAGGATAGACGCAAAATTAAAGCGTTATAGATAGATGAAATGGCTAAAAATAATACAGTAGAAAAAAGAAACTCTATTCTTGGTATGTCATTCTTTGGACCAGCGTTAGTACTTATGGCACTATTTCTATTCATACCAATGATTTTAACACTTGTGTTTAGTTTTACGGATTTCTTTGCATTAAATCCAAGCTTGACAAGCTTTGTTGGATTAGACAATTATGTAGCATTATTTAGAGATAGATTATTTGTTCAAGCTTTTGGAAATACAATTTTATTTGTAATTATAATAGTTCCTTTTCAAATGGGACTTGCTTTTGGACTTGCATTGTTTATAGATAAAATATCATATTGTAAAACTTATTTTAAAATATCATTTTTTATCCCAGTAGTAATGTCGCTAGCTGTAGTTTCTACTTTATGGATGCAAATATACAATGCAGAAGGTATTTTAAATACTCTTTTAGGATGGATAGGAATAGATCCACAACCATTCATATATAGTGCAAAACAAGCACTTCCTTCAATTGCATTTATGAGTATATGGCAAGGGGCAGGATATCAAATGCTAATTTTCTTAGGAGGATTACAAGCGATATCACCTAGTTTATATGAAGCAGCGGAAATAGACAATGCATCTGCATGGGCTAAATTTAGATACATAACTTTACCATCATTAAAACCAATTTTGATATTTGTATTTATAACAATAACAATTGGTGCATTTAAAATGGTTGTTCAACCTATGGTTATGACAGGTGGTGGACCTTCATATTCTACATACACATTAGTATATGACATATACCAAACTGGTACAGTAAACTGGGAAATAGGAACTGCATCTGCTATGTCTATAGTATTTGCAATATTTGTAATAATTCTAACAATAATACAAAATAAAATAACAAAGGACAAGGAGGAATAGGATATGAAGAGTCAGAAACGTAAAATTATTGAAATAATTGTATGTGTAATTATGATAGGAGTTTCATTATTATTCTTATTCCCTATAATATGGATGATAGCAAATTCATTTAAAGGAGATGCTCAAATCATAAAAGATATGAATACATTTGGAGCATTTATACCACCTACTTTAGATGGAAATTTCTTTAGTAACTATATAACTATAATTCAAAATTCTGATTTAATGAAGTATATGTGTAATACAGTTTTTTATGCAGCTATACTTATCGTGTTAAGTGTTTTAGTAAATGGTTTAGCAGGATATGCACTTGCTAAAATTAAATTCCCATTTAGAGAAGGTTGGGTATTAGTAATAACTTTACTTATGATAGTACCAGCTGAAACTATAATAACAATTAACTACATGATGATTGCAAAGGCTGGTTTATTAAATAATATAATAGGATATATTTTACCATTGATAGTCAATCCATTTAATATATTCTTATTTAGACAAGTATTTGTACAACTACCTGATGAGCTTAGAGAAGCTGCTGAAATGGATCACTGCGGAACTTTAAAATATTTTTTAAAAATAGTACTTCCAATGTCAAAATCAGTTGTGGCTACAGTTAGTGTATTTACTTTTTTAAATGTATGGAACGACTTTATATGGCCATCTTTAATATTTACATCTAATGATTTATTAACAGTGCAAATAGGGTTAAATTCTATAACAGCTAACGATAATACAACTACAGGACAAGTATTAGCTACAATTTCATTAATAACAATACCAGTAATAATTATTTATTCATTATTCTCTAAACAAATTGTTGAGGGAGTTACTACAACAGGAACTAAGGAGGGCTAAGATATGAGATTTGTATCTTTAAAAAATGTAAATAAACAATATAAAGGAAATAATAAAAAATCAGTTACAGATTTTAATTTAGATATAGAAAAAGGAGAATTTATAGCATTTGTAGGTCCATCTGGATGCGGTAAATCTACTACACTTAGAATGATAGCGGGATTTGAAGAAGTTACAGAAGGAAAAATAGAAATAGACAACAAAGTTGTAAATGACTTATTACCAAGAGATAGAGGAATAGCTATGGTTTTTCAAAATTATGCTTTATATCCTCATATGACAGTAGAAAAAAATATAGCTTTTGGACTTAAAAATATAAAAACTCCACAAGAAGAAATCAATAAAAAAGTAGATTGGGCAATAGATGTTTTAGGGCTTGAGGAATATAGAAAGAGAAAACCTAAAAATCTATCAGGAGGACAACGCCAAAGAGTTGCACTTGGAAGAGCTATAGTCCGTAATCAAAAAGTATTTTTAATGGATGAACCATTATCAAATTTAGATGCAAAATTACGTGTAAGTATGAGAAATGAAATAACAAAATTACATAGAGAATTAGGAGCAACTACTATTTATGTAACTCATGATCAAGTAGAAGCTATGACTATGGCAGATAGGATAGTAGTAATGAAAGATGGAGTTATTCAACAAATAGGTTCACCAATTAAGCTTTATGATGAACCTGTAAATAAATTTGTTGCTGGATTTATTGGATCTCCACAGATGAATTTTATAGAAGTAAATGTAAAAGATGATGTAGTAGAATTTAATGATGGAAATAAAATACATATAACTAAAGGAATTAGAGATAGATTACAAAAATCAGGAAAAATGATTTTAGGTATTAGAGGAGAAGATATTAAATTTGATTCTTTAAATATGGAACTTAGAAAAGATGATATATTAAAAGCTACAGTAAGCAATGTTGAAGTTATGGGAAATGAAAATAATATATACTTCACATTAGGAGGGGAAACAATAATAGCAAGAGCATCTAAATATGATTTAAAAAGTATAGGAGAAGAAATTGAATTTGTAATAGACTCAAATAGATTACACTTTTTCGATATAGAAACTGAAGAAAGTATACTTAACTATTTAAATGAAAGTGAGACAGCAATATAATGAAAAATAAATCAATAAATAAACCAAAGTTACATCTAACAGGAAAAAGAAATTGGATTAATGATCCGAATGGATTGATATACTATAAAGGAAAGTATCATATGTTTTATCAACATTTTCCTTATGCACCTCAATGGGGAACTATGCACTGGGGACATGCTATAAGTGATGATATGGTAAATTGGACTTATGAACCAATAGCGCTATTTCCAACAAAATTATATGATAGAAATGGGTGCTTTTCAGGTAGTGCAATAGAGGTAAATGGAGATTTATATTTATATTATACTTCTGTTAAATATCTAGATACACCTGAAGATAATATAACAGTACCAAAAGATGATTTATTTGAAGCATCACAAGCTATGATTATATCTAAAGATGGATTTAATTTTGATAATTTCAATGATAAATCTTTGATAATACCTGCTATTGAAGATAAAGATTTAGGTCATTACACACATACTAGGGATCCTAAAGTATGGGAATATAAAGATAATTACTATATAATTCTTGGAACTAAGGTAAAAAAAGACGATAATGAAAAATATACAGGAAAGTTATTATATTATAAAAGTAAAGATGCGAAGAAATGGGAATATATAAATTCATTTGAATTACATGGATTAGGAGATATGTGGGAGTGCCCTGATATATTTTCTGTAGATGGAAAATATGTATTAACACTTTCGCCAGAAAATTATTATACTGGTGGAATAAATCCAACTAATAATGCAGTATTTGGAATTGTAGATTTTGAAGAAGAAACTTGTAATACAAAATTTAAAAAGGATGACTTTAGAGTAGTAGATTTAGGATTAGATTACTATGCTCCACAGTCATTTATAGATAAAGAAGGTAGACGAGTTCAAATTGGTTGGATAAGAATGAATAAACCTTTTGAAAATCATACATGGTTAGGTATGATGAGTTTACCAAGAGTTGTAGAAGTTAAAAATGGACAAATTATTACTAATGTTCATCCAAATATATCATCTTTATTTACAAAAGAAGTAGATATAGACCATGTAGATTTAAAAAATAGTATATGTATAAAAGCTACTTTAAAAAATAATTCAAAAATAAATATCGGAGGATATGAAATATCATTTGAAAATAATACTATAACTGGTGATAGAACTAAAGTTTGTAATCAAGAAAATGTAGCTTTAAAATCATCAACTAAAGTATTAGAAGATAATTGCTATATAGAAGTATATATTGACTATGGAGTAGTAGAAGTTTATATAAATAATGGACAATATGTAATGAGCCATATTGTAAACCCATTAGAAAGTAAATTAGAAGCAAGTAATTTAAGTGATTTTAAAGTATATACTATTAACTAGTAAGGAAAGGAACTTATAAATATGAAATACGATGTAGTAGCTCTCGGGGAATTATTAATTGATTTTACCATTGATGGTAAAAGTAATCAGGGCAATAATACTTATGAAGCTAATCCAGGAGGTGCTCCTTGCAATGTATTAGCTATGCTAAATAAGATGAATAAAAAAACTGCTTTTATAGGAAAAGTAGGAAACGATGCTTTTGGCCAAATATTAAAAAAGACAATCGATGATGTAGGTATAGATTCTAAGGGTTTAATGTTTGATGAACATGTTAATACTACATTAGCTTTTGTAAATATTGATGAAAATGGAGAAAGAAGCTTTTCATTTTATAGAAATCCTGGAGCAGATATGATGCTAACAGAAGAAGAAGTAGATTTTGAAATTATAAAAAACGCAAAAATATTCCATTTTGGAACATTATCAATGACACATGAAAAAGTCAGAATGGCTACAAAAAGGGCAATAGATGAAGCAAAAAAACGAAATATATTAATATCTTTTGATCCTAATTTAAGACCATTATTATGGGAAGATTTAAATTTAGCAAGAGAACAAATCGACTTTGGATGTTCTGTATGCGATATTTTAAAAATAGAAGATGAAGAAGCTAAGTTTTTAACTAATTGTGATAATATAGAAGAAGCTGTGGAAATATTAAAAAATAAATACAACATAAAGATTATTTTATTAACTGCCGGAAGTAAAGGAAGTACAGCATATTATAAGGATTTAGTTGTAAAACAAGAAGCTTATTTACAATCAAATACTATAGATACAACTGGAGCAGGGGATACTTTTTGTGGAAGTTGTTTAGGTTATATAATAGAAAATGATATAGATAATTTAAATGAAGAAAAAATAAAAGATATGATTTCTTTTGCTAGTGCAGCAGCATCTATAGTAACTACAAAAAAAGGTGCAATTTGTTCTATGCCAGAAATTGAAGAAGTAGAAAAATTGAGAAAAAAATATGAGTAATTTATATAATTGTTTGTAAAGTTGAAATAGGAAATAATGTCATGTTTGGACCAAGAGTATCTGTATTTACAGCAGGTCATCCAATAGATGCAGATGTAAGAATTACAGGTCTTGAATTTGGAAAAGAAATAAAAATTGGAAATAATGTATGGATAGGTGGAAATACTGTTATAACCCCAGGAGTCAAAATAGGGGACAATGTAATTATAGGTGCTGCATCAGTAGTTACAAAGGATATAGAAGACAATGTAATAGCTGTAGGTAATCCTTGCAAGATTTTAAGGAAAATAACAGAGAAGGATAAGATATATTGGAATAAAAAGAAAGAAGAGTACTTTCAAGATTAAAAAGATATAATTAGAAAATATAGATTTATTTGTTAAATTGAAAATATCTGAAACCAACTTAATATGGTTTTGGATATTTTCTTTTTTAGGTTATATTATTATTTTGATATAATAGATAAAATAGAATAAAAGATTAAAAAAGTTTTAATTTATGGAAAGGGTGAGTTTATGAAAATAGGAATTTCAGCATTAAAATTTAATTTAGAAGATGCGTTAAATATATGTAAAAAAAATAAAAAAATAAGCCATATCGAGATGGGAATTGACAACTTAGAAGATGTAGAATCTTTAAAAAAATATAAAGACGAGATAAATAAATTGAATTTAAGTATATCAATTCACCTTCCGATGGAATTAAATACTTGTGAAGATATAAAATTTATAAGAAATTCATGGGTAGATTTTATATGCGAGATGGATAAAATTTTGAGTTTAGACTTTGATATAAAATACTACAATGCTCATTTAGGATATATAATGACAAGTAGATTAGAAAAAAATAGACAAAAATATTTAGACAATACAGTTGAATTTTTAAATGAACAAAAATTAAATCAAAAGTTAAATGACAAGTTTTTTACTGTAGAAAATACATACTCTAAAAAAGGTGATTTTTCAAATGTAGGAAATAATAAAGATGATTTTAATTATATTTTTAATAAAATTGAAAATAACAACGTTTATTTTTGTTATGATACAGGACATGATTTAATAAATCCTAGCAATTATGACAAATTAAATTATAAAACAAAAGTAATTCACTTTAGCGACAATAATGGTTTAGAAGATTTACATCTGGGATATAAAAAAGGTATTTTAGGTTCTGAGGTATTTGAAAAAATAAAAAAAGTAGATCCTGAGTATTTAATTTTAGAGATGAATTTTGATGATATAGAAGATACATTAAAATATTTTTAAATAAAATTATAATACAAAAACATATTTCTACAGAAAGTAGTATTTTTTCTATATCTAAAAAATAATTTAAATTTATTATATCTTAATGCAATAGAATTAAAATGTGCTATAATCTAACTACGTAGTTAAATTTACATCATATAAATATATCCCATTTTGTACGCAATATAATAGTTTTATAGGAAAAATTTAAAAAAGGGAGAAAGAACATGATTCTAATGATAGATAACTATGATTCTTTCGTCTATAACTTAGTTCACTACTTTGAAGAACTAGACGAAGAGATAATAGTAAAAAGAAATGATGAAATTACGATAGACGATATAAAAATATTAAACCCTGAAATTATCGTATTATCACCGGGACCATGTAGTCCAAATGAAGCTGGAATTTGTATAGAGACAGTAAAATATTTTAAAGGCATTATACCTATACTTGGTATATGTTTAGGGCATCAAACTATAGGACAAGTATTTGGAGCTAAAATAGTAAAAGCTATTGAACCAGTTCATGGAAAAGTACACAGTATAACTCATGATAATAAAGGAGTTTTTACAAACTTAAAAAATCCTCTAAATGTCACAAGATACCATTCTTTAGTAGTTGAAAGAGAGACTCTTCCAGATAAGTTAGAGATATCTGCAGAAACTAAAGAAGGAGAGATAATGGGTCTTAGACATAAAGATTATATGATAGAAGGTGTTCAATTCCATCCAGAGGCAGTTCTTACTGAATATGGACATGAACTTTTACAAAACTTTATTACTTTAGCTAGAGAAAAATCATCTAACTTAAAAGAAAGGGAAAAACAAGATGCTTAGAGAGATTGATACTAGATTAAATGCATTTGAAATTTATACAATATTCAAAGACGAAGACGACAGCTTTATTTTAGACAGCGCTATGGACCCTAAAAAACTAGGGAGGTACTCTTTTATAAGTAGTAATCCTTTTAAAAAAATAAAAACAAAAGATTCTCAAACTAACCCTCTTGATTTATTACAAGAGGAACTTAAATATCACCAGGGCGAAAATGACACACATTTGCCATTTGTAGGTGGGGCTGTAGGATACTTATCTTATGATTTAGGCAATTATATGGAAAAACTTCCACAAATCGCAAAAGATGATATGGGAGTATATGATTTATACTTTGGTTTTTACAATTGGGTAGTTGTAGTAGACCATCTAGAAGATAAAACTTACATTGCCACTCCGAATTTAGACAGAAAAAAAGAAGAATCTTTAATTGATGAAATTGAAAGTAGAATAAAATATTCAGAGCAAAAAGGAATAGACCATATTTGTTATGAATCTAAAAACATTAAACCTATAAAACTAACTTCAAATTTCACGAAACAAGAATTTGAAAACGCCGTACAAAAAGTAAGAGATTATATAAGAAGCGGAGATATATATCAAGCAAATTTAACTCAACGTTTTAGTGGTCAAACCACTTTATCTAGTTATGAATTATATAGAGATTTAAGAAGATTTTCTCCAGCACCTTTTGGAGCATTTTTAAACTTCGACAAATTCCATATATTATCTAACTCACCAGAGAGATTTATAAAATGCATAGATAGAAAATTAGAGACTAGACCTATAAAAGGTACTAGACCTAGAGGAAAAGATGAAGCTGAGGATTTAAAATTAAGAGAAGAATTAGTAAATAGCGAAAAAGACAGAGCAGAATTGCTTATGATAGTCGACCTTGAGAGAAATGATTTATCTAGAGTATCTAAAGTAGGCAGTGTAAAAGTTCCAGAGCTATTTGTAATTGAACCTTATGCAAATGTAAATCACTTAGTATCAACAGTTGTAGGAACTTTAAAAGATGACTACAGCGTTGTAGATGTGATAAAGGCGACTTTCCCTGGAGGATCTATAACAGGTGCACCTAAAATAAGATCTATGGAGATTATTGAGGAATTAGAGCCGACAAAGAGAAATGTATACACAGGTTCTATAGGATATATAGGATTTGATGGAAATATGGATTTAAACATAGCTATAAGAACAATAGTAAAACAAGATGAAAATGTATACTTCCAAGTTGGTGGAGGTATGACATGGGGGTCTAATCCTAGTGACGAATATCAAGAAACACTAGATAAGGCAGCATCTATAATGAAAGCTCTTAGAGGTTATTATGAAGAATAATGTTTCTTTTAATTCAGAACTTGCAAAATTCGGTATAGGTTTATTTGAAACTATAAAAGTTACAAATTATCCACTGGATTTAGATTTGCATATAAATAGGCTATATAATTCAGCCAAAGAATTAAACTTGAATATAAATAAAGAAAAAGAGTTTTATAAAAAAACTATATTAGAATATATAAAAGAAAATAATGTAGAAAATAAAGCGCTAAGGCTTACTGTATTTGATGAAGGGTATAATATAAGTTTAAGAGATATAACTTATAATGAAGATACATATAAAAAAGGCTTTAGCCTGTGTATATCGCCGATTAAAAGAGGAAACAGCATAATATATAGACACAAGACAACTAACTATTATGAAAGTATATACTCTAAGCACTATGCAACTGATAGAGGATTTGATGACGCTATTTTTTTAGATAGTTTTTCAAATATACTAGAGTGTTCAATGAGCAATATATTCTTCATAAAACAAAACACTATATATACGCCGAAAAAAACATCACCACTTTTAAACGGTATAATGAAGCTAAATATAGAGACAATTTGTAAAAAATTAAATATAAATTTAGTAGAATGTGATATAAACATTTCATCAATAGATGAATTTGAAAGTGTATTTGTAACTAATAGTTTAATGGGCATAATGCCGGTTACAAATATAGAAAAAAACAACTATAATAAAGAAAATAAACTAATAAAAATATTAAAAGAAAATCTATAAATAAGGAAGTGAACCTATGTCAAAGCTAAGTGAGATATTTAAACAAGAAATAGATTTGATAAAAAAAGACGAAAATACTTTAGGTATTGTACTTGTAGGTTCTAGCAAAGATTTAGATTTTGAAAAAGGTACAGAAATAAACGATATAGATCTTTTTATATTTACAAAAGAACAACAAAAAGACCAAATCAGAATAAATAAAGTAATATCATCTATAGAATTTGATTTAAATTATATTTCTAAACAGGGATGTAATAACTTTATAAATAAAAAAGAGTACTTCTTCTTAAAGATAAACGACGGAAAGATAATATACGACACTTGTGATTATGCAAAAGATATACTTAAAAAGTGCAAAGAGGCATATGAAAAAGGTCCAGAAAAATTATCACAAGAAGAAAAAACAAATAAAATGATTGAAATAAATTCAGAAATACAAAAACTAAAATCTAAAGATGGATTTGAAGATTTTGAATACAATTTTTTTGTAAATATAGCACTTAGAGATTTAATTATAATGTATTATATTAAAAATGATAAATGGGTACCTAAGGACAAAAAATTAATAAAAAGCATAAAAAAAGACGATAAAAATATATATAACATACTAAAAAACGAGTCTTTTGATAAGTACGAGATGCTATTAAACATATATAAATATATACAAAAGTGTCCTTAGAATTTTTGGAGGTATAACATGGCAGTAGATCAAGCTAAAATAAGAAAAGCAGTTAGAGATATATTAGAGGCAATAGGAGAAGATCCAGATAGAGAGGGATTAGTAGGGACTCCTGACAGAGTTGCTAGAATGTATGATGAAATATTCTGTGGATTACATCAAGATCCAAGAGAGCATCTAAAAGTATTATTTGCAGATGAAAAACATGAAGAAATGGTTGTAGTAAAAGATATACCATTCTATTCAAGTTGTGAACATCACTTAGTACCATTCTTCGGAAAAGCTCACGTGGTTTATATACCAAAAGACGGAAGATTAACTGGTTTATCTAAATTAGCTAGAGTTATAGAGACAATAGCAAAAAGACCACAATTACAAGAAAGAATAACTAAAGATACAGCAAACATAATAATGGAAGAATTAAGACCTTATGGAGTTATGGTAGTTGTAGAAGCTGAGCATATGTGT
This sequence comes from uncultured Intestinibacter sp., assembly GCF_902468165.1. NCBI lineage: Bacteria > Bacillati > Bacillota > Clostridia > Peptostreptococcales > Peptostreptococcaceae > Intestinibacter > uncultured Intestinibacter sp. The sequence goes on along the minus strand of NZ_CABQXJ010000063.1, from coordinate 3,965 downwards.
ATGACTATGCGTGGAGTTAAAAAACCAGGTTCAAAAACTGTAACTTCTGCTGTTAGAGGTGTATTTGAAAATGATGCACTAGCTAGAAGTGAAGCTATGGCTTTAATAAACTTATAAGATAATACTACATTTTTAAAAGTTATATTCACTATTTTTTAGTGGGTATAACTTTTAATACAGTTTAGATAAAATTATATATAGAAATTTTAAATTATATAATACTATTTAACTTGAAAAATACTACAATTAAATAAATAGAAATTTTTAAGAGGAGAAAAAAATGTTAGATTACGGGAAAAAAACATATATAATGGGAATATTAAATGTAACACCAGACAGTTTTTCTGATGGTGGAGATTTTACAAACGTAGACATAGCTGTAAATCACGCAAAAGAAATGATTAATTTAGGTGCAGATATGATAGATTTAGGCGGAGAATCTACAAGACCGGGTCACAAATTTGTATCAGCAGAAGAAGAAATATCTAGAATAGTTCCAGTTATAAAGAGGCTAAAAGAAGAGATAGACGTTCCAATATCAATAGACACTTATAAAAGTGAAGTTGCAGAAGAAGCTTTAAAACTAGGTGTAGACATGGTAAACGACGTTTGGGGCTTAACTTACGATGGTAAAATGGCAGACGTAGTTGCAAAATACGACGGTGAAGTTTGTATAATGCACAATCAAGAAGGAACAACATACGACAAAGACATAATAGAATCAATAAAAGAGTTTTTACAAAAAAGTATAGACATGGCGCTTGAAGCAGGTGTCAAAAAAGAAAAAATAGTACTAGATCCAGGTATAGGATTTGGTAAAACTTATGAACAAAATATAGAAGTTTTAAATAGATTAGGTGAACTTAGAGATTTAGGATATCCAATATTACTTGGAACATCTAGAAAATCAGTTTTAGGAAAGATACTAGAAGGTTCTACTCCAAAAGAAAGAGTAAACGCAACTGTAGCGACTACTGTGCTTGGCGTTAGAGATGGTGTTGATATAGTAAGAGTTCATGATGTAAAAGAAAACAAAGAAGCTGCAATGGTAGCTGATGCAATGTATAGAAAATAACAAACAATCAATATAATTAGCGAGGTGTAATATGGATAAAATATTGATGAATAACTTAGGATTTTACGGGTATCACGGTGTTTTAAAAGAAGAAGCTACTTTAGGACAAAAGTTCTTTATAGATATGGAACTTTACCTAGATACAAGAGAAGCTGGTCAAACTGACGATATGAACAAATCTGTAAGCTATGCAGATGTTTATGAATTAGTAAAAGAAATAGTAGAAAATAAACGATTTAATTTATTAGAAGCATTAGCAGAAAATATAGCAGAAGAAGTTTTAAATAAATTCGACCTTTTAAAAGGAATAATGGTCAGAGTTAAAAAGCCAGAAGCTCCAGTACCTGGAATATACGATTACTTCGGTGTCGAGATAAAAAGGGCAAAAGATGAATAGAGCTTACTTAGGACTTGGGACAAATATGGGAGATAGGCTTGACTATCTAAATAAGGCATGCGATTTATTAAGTCAAAACGAAAATATAATATCTCTTAAAAAATCAAACCTTTACGAAACTAAAGCGTGGGGATATACAGAACAAGCTGATTTTTTAAATATATGTGTCGAAATAGAAACAAACCTAGCTCCATACGACCTTCTAAGTCTATGCCAAGAAATAGAAAATAAATTAGATCGTGTAAGAGTTATAAGATGGGGACCTAGAACAATAGATATAGACGTACTTTTTTACAACGACGTAGTATCTACAGAAGAAAAACTTCTAATCCCACATCCAAGAATAAAAGAAAGAGCCTTCGTGCTTGTGCCGCTTATGGACTTAAATAAAGAACTTAGTATAGATGGTAAGACTATAGAAGCTTATTTAGAACATTTAAGTCAGGAAGAAAGAGACGAGGTTAAGAAATTTAGATTGTAATATGGAAAGATGTCTGGAATTGATTTTCTAGGCATCTTTTTGTATTATAAATGGCTCTATTTTTATAAAGTAGAAAAGAATTATATTTTGCATAGATTTTTATTTTTATGTAAAAATGATATAATAAATAAAGAAAACATAAATAATTAGATAATATTATTGAAGATATATATTATTAAAAACTTTAACTCATTTATACATACAATATAAAAAATAGAACTTATAAGTAACAAAAAAAATAATTGACTCTGTAAGATATAACTTAATACTAAAACTTATGAGTTATAACTTAATATAAAGTGTTAGAAAATATTAGAATATAATTTTAAAAACTCTCTACAAATAGACTTGTGGATAGTTTTATATTAAGGGGGAAAATATTTATGAGTAATCTACTTGAGAATAATTTTATTATGAATTTTATAATATCAATTTATATAGTATTGTTCATTAACAGAGTAATTGGAATAGAGTTTAAATTTTTAAAAAAATATACAGGAGACATATTAAAAGTATTAATAATAAATATTAGTATTGCTATAATAATACATAATGTTATCAATATAAGTAGTAGCAATGAAGTTATAAATATAATAGAGGTTATTTATAATAATTTTTTATCTATAGTTATAGTGTTATTGTTAATTTGTTTGATAGATAAATACTTAATTGATAAAAGTTTAAATAGTTATATAAAATATTTTATAATTTTAAGTAATATATACATGTATTTAGCTATAATTTTAGAGAAGAGTAGTTTACAAATAATTTTAGCTATAATTGTATTTATGGTATGTAAACTTTTAGATTATAAATGTATTATTGACAATAAGTATGAAGGTTTAAAAGAATCATTTAGTATAAAAGGATATATTTTTTATTCTATTTTGCTATTTATAGTGATTTATTATGGGTTTAATTGTTTAGAAAATAAATTATGGGATAAAGGTATTTTAACCATTTTAGTACTTTGTTTAATTGTATGTTATTTATTACATAAGGATTTAAAACTAAAGGTACAAGATAATTCTGAAATAGATGACTTGAGTGATAAAGAAATAGTAAAAAGAGGTCAATTGTTTGAAACAAGAAGAAAAGAATTAGATTATGTACTGAAATATTTTAGGGATTATAAAAATAAAATAAAAGAGCCCTTTGCTGTTTCAATTTCTGGGAAATGGGGAGAAGGAAAAACAAGTTTTACAAATGTGTTGAAGGAAGAGTTGAAGAATGATTATATTATTCTTGATATACAACCAATGATAACAGATACAAAAGAAGGACTAATAAAGTATTTTGCTAGTAACTTAGAAAATCAATTTATACAGCAAGGTATAGATATAGGTTCTGATAGTAGTATTGAAGGGTATTTCAATGCAGTATTTAGTTTAATAGATGATAAAGGTATTATTTACAATAATAGTATTTTAAAAAAAAATATTAATATAGACCAATTAGATTTAAGAGAAAAAAAACTATATTTACAAGATGATATAGATAAATTGATATCAAAAAGCAAAAAAAATATTTTAGTCGTAGTTGATGATTTTGATAGAGTGAATAATGAAACTAGATATTCTATACTTACATTTATAAAAGAAATAGTAAATTTTAATGGTATAAAAACAATAATTTTACTAGATTATTCAATAGTAAAAAATGAAGATAATAAAATAACTTATGAGTTTTTAGAAAAATTTATAAATAAAAGATTTGAATTAAGTAGAATTGATAAAGATGAAATATTACAATATTATGAGAAAATAGTTTATAAAGATGAAATGCAAGAGAATGATTGTGATTTTGATTCGAAACTAAATAATATAATTAAGGATATTAATAATAATGTTAAATGTATCATGTATAATTTAGATAGTAGAACGTATAAATATAATAAACATATTCAAGAATTAAAAGCTACAAATAAAAAAGCTACAAATAAAGATGAAGAAAAAAAAGAAGTTAAAAATATAAAAGAAAAAATACTTGAGACTGAAGCTCTTAAAATAGAA
>NZ_CABQXJ010000062.1:0-15000 GCF_902468165.1 uncultured Intestinibacter sp. | reverse complement strand
GGCTCCACTCCTGGTGGTGCCCTTCCGTCAATTCCTTTAAGTTTCAGCCTTGCGACCATACTCCCCCCAGAACCCAAAGACTTTGATTTCTCGTAAGGTGCCGAGTGGGTCATTAAAAAAACACCACCCGATCCCTAGTCGGCATAGTTTATGGTTAAGACTACGACGGTATCTGATCATCTTCGATCCCCTAACTTTCGTTCTTGATTAATGAAAACGTCCTTGGCAAATGCTTTCGCAGTAGTTAGTCTTCAATAAATCCAAGAATTTCACCTCTGACAATTGAATACTGATGCCCCCGACCGTCCCTATTAATCATTACGATGGTCCTAGAAACCAACAAAATAGAACCAAACGTCCTATTCTATTATTCCATGCTAATATATTCGAGCAATACGCCTGCTTTGAACACTCTAATTTTTTCAAAGTAAAAGTCCTGGTTCGCCAAGAGCCACAAGGACTCAAGGTTAGCCAGAAGGAAAGGCCCCGTTGGAAATCCAGTACACGAAAAAATCGGACCGGCCAACCGGGCCCAAAGTTCAACTACGAGCTTTTTAACTGCAACAACTTTAATATACGCTATTGGAGCTGGAATTACCGCGGCTGCTGGCACCAGACTTGCCCTCCAATTGTTCCTCGTTAAGGTATTTACATTGTACTCATTCCAATTACAAGACCCGAATGGGCCCTGTATCGTTATTTATTGTCACTACCTCCCTGAATTAGGATTGGGTAATTTGCGCGCCTGCTGCCTTCCTTGGATGTGGTAGCCGTTTCTCAGGCTCCCTCTCCGGAATCGAACCCTTATTCCCCGTTACCCGTTGAAACCATGGTAGGCCACTATCCTACCATCGAAAGTTGATAGGGCAGAAATTTGAATGAACCATCGCCAGCACAAGGCCATGCGATTCGAAAAGTTATTATGAATCATCAAAGAGTCCGAAGACATTGATTTTTTATCTAATAAATACATCTCTTCCAAAGGGTCGAGATTTTAAGCATGTATTAGCTCTAGAATTACCACAGTTATACCATGTAGTAAAGGAACTATCAAATAAACGATAACTGATTTAATGAGCCATTCGCAGTTTCACTGTATAAATTGCTTATACTTAGACATGCATGGCTTAATCTTTGAGACAAGCATATGACTACTGGCAGGATCAACCAGATAACTATCTTAAAAGAAGAAGCAACAAGCAGTAAAAAAGAAAGAAACCGAAATCTCTTTTTTTTTTCCCACCCATTCCCTCTTGCTAGAAGATACTTATTGAGTTTGGAAACAGCTGAAATTCCAGAAAAATTGCTTTTTCAGGTCTCTCTGCTGCCGGAAATGCTCTCTGTTCAAAAAGCTTTTACACTCTTGACCAGCGCACTCCGTCACCATACCATAGCACTCTTTGAGTTTCCTCTAATCAGGTTCCACCAAACAGATACCCCGGTGTTTCACGGAATGGTACGTTTGATATCGCTGATTTGAGAGGAGGTTACACTTGAAGAATCACAGTCTTGCGACCGGCTATTCAACAAGGCATTCCCCCAAGTTTGAATTCTTTGAAATAGATTGCTATTAGCTAGTAATCCACCAAATCCTTCGCTGCTCACCAATGGAATCGCAAGATGCCCACGATGAGACTGTTCAGGTTAAACGCAAAAGAAACACACTCTGGGAATTTCTTCCCAAATTGTATCTCTCAATACGCATCAACCCATGTCAATTAAACACGCTGTATAGAGACTAGGCAGATCTGACGATCACCTAGCGACTCTCTCCACCGTTTGACGAGGCCATTTACAAAAACATAACGAACGACAAGCCTACTCGAATTCGTTTCCAAACTCTTTTCGAACTTGTCTTCAACTGCTTTCGCATGAAGTACCTCCCAACTACTTTTCCTCACACTTGTACTCCATGACTAAACCCCCCCTCCCATTACAAACTAAAATCTTACTTTTATTTTCTTTTCAGAAAATTTTGTATATTATATTCTGATATAAATTCATTAATTGATCGGATTGTTTTATAAAACTATTTTTTGATTTTATATTTTTTAAATACATAATGAAGTTATTACTATCACCATTATATAAATTTTATAAGTATAATTTCTATTAATGTATTTTGCACTCTATATAAAAATAAATAGTGCTACTTTTTAAGAAAATCTGCCTTATTTAAGTCTAAGGTTTCTTAATAAGATTTTCTTTTTTTATCGTTAGTTAATTATTCTAATTTAAGAAGTAACTTAAAACGAAAAGGGGGATTTGTATGTGCGATTTTGTTTCACAAAACCAAAAATTATTTGATGAATTAGATAACCTTATTGATTCATTAGAAGTAGCGGATGAAAGTGCTTTAATATTTGTACTTAAAGAAGCTCAAGGAATCTTCGGTTATCTACCAAAAGAAGTTCAACTTCATATAGCTGATAAGTTAGGCGTTGCTCCTTCTAAAGTATATGGTGTTGTAAGTTTCTATTCTTACTTCTCTACTAATCCAATCGGAGAATACAAAATTAGTGTCTGTCTTGGTACAGTTTGCTTCGTTAAAGGCTCAGACAAGGTAATGGCTGAATTCGAAAAACAATTAGGAATCAAAGCTGGAGAAACAACAGAGGACCTTAAATTTACACTTGAAGGTTTAAGATGTGTTGGTGCTTGCGGACTAGCTCCTGTTGTAGTTGTAAATGGAAAAGTTTATGGTCAATCAACTCCAGATGATGTTTCCAAAATATTAGACAACTATAGAAATTTAGAATTAAGCTGTTAGGGGGTAAATATTGATGAAAAAATTAAATTCAATATCTGAGTTAAAAGCTGCTGTTAAAGAATTCAAACCTGTTCTTGATTTAAGAGAAAATCATACAGATGCTATACCTGATAAAAGAGATATCTTAGTCTGTGGAGGTACTGGATGTACATCTTCAGACAGTTTACAAATAATCGAAAATTTAAAAGAAGAAATTGAAAAAGCTGGTTTATCAGACCATGCTATGGTTCATTTAACAGGATGCTTTGGATTCTGTGCTATGGGACCAATCGTTAAGGTTTATCCTGATAACGTATTCTACGTTCATGTTAAACCAGAAGATGCTAATGAAATAGTTCAAAGTCATATCGCCAATAACCAAGTTGTAGAAAGATTATTATTCGAAGAACCTGCTCTAAATCACCAAAAAGTTCAAAAACATGAAGATATGGCATTCTATAAAAAACAATTACGTATTGCCTTAAGAAACTGTGGTCATATAAATCCAGAAGATATAACTGAATATATCGCAAATGATGGATACTTAGCTCTTGCTAAATGTCTAGAAGAAATGACTCCACAAGAAGTTATCGAAGAAATGAAAAAATCTGGCTTAAGAGGTCGTGGTGGTGCTGGTTTCCCAACAGGTGTTAAATGGGAATCTGCTTCTAAAAACCCTGCTGTAAACGGTAAAAAATTCATTGTATGTAATGCTGATGAAGGTGACCCAGGTGCATTCATGGATAGATCACTTCTAGAAGGTGACCCAAATAGTGTTCTTGAAGCTATGGCAATAGCTGGTTATGCTGTTGGTGCTTCTCAAGGATATATCTACATAAGAGCTGAATACCCTCTTGCAATAGATAGATTAAAAATAGCTATAGCACAAGCTGAAGAAGCTGGTGTTTTAGGTGACAATATATTAGGAACTGGATTTAACTTCAAAATAGAATTAAAATATGGTGCTGGTGCATTCGTTTGTGGTGAAGGTACTGCATTAATTAACTCTATCGAAGGTAAACGTGGCGAACCAAGAATGAAGACTTTCTCTTCTTCTAAACATGGTTTATGGCAAGCTCCTACTTCAGTTAATAACGTTGAAACATTTGGTAATGTTCCAGCTATAATCAATAATGGTGCTGATTGGTTTGCTTCTTATGGTACTGAAGATTCTAAAGGTACTAAAGTTTTCGCCCTAGGTGGAAAAGTAAACAATGTAGGACTTGTTGAAGTACCTATGGGAACAACTTTAAGAGAAATAGTTTATGAAATAGGCGGAGGTATACCTAACGGAAAAGAATTCAAAGCTGTTCAAACTGGTGGTCCATCTGGTGGATGTATATCATCTAGAGACTTAGATACTCCAATAGATTTTAAATCTTTAGCATCTATAGGCTCTATGATGGGTTCTGGTGGTATGCTTGTTCTTGATGAAACTGACTGTATGGTTGATATCTCTAAATTCTTCCTTGAATTCACAGTTGATGAATCTTGTGGTAAATGTACTCCATGTCGTATAGGTAATAAGAGATTACTTGAAATGTTAACTAAGATATGTGATGGTAAAGGTACAGAAGAAGACTTAGTTGATTTAAAAGATTTAGCTTTAACTATAAAGAATACTTCTTTATGTGGTCTTGGTAAATGTGCCCCTAACCCTGTTCTTAGTACATTAGATTGCTTCTATGATGAATATTTAGCTCATGTCAAAGACAAAAAATGTCCTGCTGCTAAATGTCAATCTATGTTAAATTACTTCATCAATGATAATTGTATCGGTTGTGGATTATGTAAGAAAAACTGTCCTGCTGATGCTATCACTGGTGAAAAGAAAGAAAAACATGTTATCGATACAACTAAGTGCTTAAAATGTGGTGCTTGTATGGAAAAATGTAAGAAACATGCAATCGAAAAAAGATAGTACATTTATAATCAATTGTTAGACAATAATTTTTTAATTATTATTGAGGAGGGATTTACTAATGAGTTTAGTTAATTTAACTATAAATGGCAAAGCTGTTGCCGTACCATCTGGTACTAAAATACTTGAAGCTGCAAAGCAAGTAGGTATTAAAATACCTAGCTTATGCCAAATGAAAATAGATGAAATAGGTTTTACTAATGAATGTGCATCTTGCCGTGTATGTATGGTAAGTGCAGGAAGAAAACTAGTACCTGCTTGTGGTACTATGGTTAAAGAAGGAATGGTAGTTAACACTAACACTCCTGAAGCTTTAAAATATAGAAAAAATGTTGTTGAATTATTATTATCAGACCATCCACAAGATTGTTATACTTGTGCTAAAAGTGGTCAATGTGAATTACAAAATTTAGCTTCTGATATGGGTATAAGAAATATAAGATTTAAAGGTGAACAATCAACTTCACCTATAGATACTTCTTCTTATTCTATAGTAAAAGATAATGACAAATGTATATTATGTAGAAGATGTGAAACTATGTGTACAGAAGTTCAAACTGTTGGTGTTCTTTCTGGTGTAAATCGTGGTTTCAATACTGTAGTTGGTACTTTCTTCAATACTGACATGATGAATACAGAATGTACTTTCTGTGGACAATGTGTTAGTGTATGTCCAACTGGTGCTTTAATGGAAAAAGATAATACTAAAGAAGCTTGGGATGCATTAGCTCAAAAAGAAAAACCAGTTATGGTTCAAATTGCTCCAGCTGTTAGGGTTGGTATAAGTGAAGAATTTGGATTTGAACCTGGAGCTATATCTACTGGTAAAGTTGTTGCAGCTTTAAAAGCATTAGGATTTGATTATGTATTCGATACTAACTTTGCTGCTGACTTAACTATAATGGAAGAAGCTAATGAGTTTGTACAAAGATTAACTAAAGGTGGAGATTTACCAATAATGACTTCATGTTGTCCAGCTTGGGTTAACTTCTGTGAAACTCAATACCCAGATTTATTAAAATACTTATCAACTTGTAGATCACCACAAAGTATGTTCTCTCCAGTAGCTAGATATTATTTCGCTGACAAAATATTAGGTAAAAAACCTGATGAAGTTATAGTAATGTCTATAATGCCTTGTATAGCTAAAAAATATGAAGTTGCTAGAGAAGAATTAGGTAAAGATGGTATAATCGATACTGATTTATCATTAACAGTAAGAGAACTTGCAAGAATGATAAGAGAAGCTGGTATAGATTTAGCAACTATAGAAGATGCTGAATTTGATAGTCCTTTAGGATATTCAACTGGTGCTGCTGATATATTCGGTGTTACTGGTGGTGTTCTTGAAGCTGCTTTAAGAACTGCTTACACTGATGTAACTAAAGTTGAATTACCTGATGATGCTATAGAATTTAAATCTGTAAGAGGATTTGAAGGAATCAAAGAAGCAACAGTTAACGTTGGTGGAACTGACGTAAATGTAGTTGCAGCTTCATCTCTAGGATGCGCTAGAAAATTAATGGATGAATTAAGAGCTGATATAGCTGCTGGTAGAGCTCCTAAATACCACATCATAGAAATCATGGCTTGTCCTGGTGGATGTGTTGCCGGTGGAGGTCAACCATTCCATGGTGGAGATTACGAAAAAGTTAAAGCAAGAGGTGCTGGATTATATGCAATCGATGCTAATAAGCCTAAACGTAAATCTCATCAAAACCAAGATATTAAAAAATTATATGCTGAGTTCTTGGGAGAAAGAGGCGGACACAACGCTCATACTTATCTACATACGCATTATTTTGATAGAAGTAATCCATATGCAAAAGAAGATCCAAAAGAAGCTGCCTTAACTACTGAATAAATTAGTTAATAATAGCCTTAAAAGCCTATAATATATAGATTAGATTGGCCTGTCGTGTTTTTACTCGACAGGTCTTTCTTTTTTTTCATAAATATTTTATATACTTAATTTACTATAATTAGATTTACTATTATGAGCATAAATTTTTTAAATAAAATAGCCTTTCACATTATTTAATCAAAACATGCAAAAGGCTATTTTATTTATTTTATACTATTTTATTTTTGTATTGTTTGAGATAATTTCTTAGTAAATTCTATAGCTGCATCATATCCCATTATTTTTTGTCTATAGTTCATAGCTGCAACTTCTACTATCATAGCTGTATTTCTACCTGGTTTTACTGGAACAACTAATTTTTCTACTTCTTTTCCTAATATTGTTTCATATTCTTTATCAAGACCTAGTCTATCATAGTATTTTTCTTGGTCCCAACTTTCCAGTTCAAGAATTAAACTTATTTCTTTCATGTTTTTTATTGCACCAACGCCATATAAACTTCTTACATCGATTATTCCTATACCTCTTATCTCCATGTAATGTCTTAGTAATTCTGGCGCTTGTCCAATCAATCTATCATCATCTAATTTTATTATTTCTACTGCATCATCTGCAACTAATCTATGTCCTTTTTGTATAAGCTCAAGAGCAGTTTCAGACTTACCTATACTACTCTCTCCTTTTATAAGAACACCTATCCCATATACGTCTACAAGTACTCCATGTATTGTTATATGTGGTGCTAATCTATTATCAAGATAGTTAGATATTTTGTTTATAAATCTAGTAGTATTTCTTTCACTACTTATTAGTACACGTTCGTGTCTTTTGGCAGCTTCTAATATATCTTCATCAATTTCCAATCCTCTTGTAACGATTAATGCAGGTATATCATAAGAGAATAATTTATCTAGTATTTCTCTTCTCTTTTCTTTATCGATATTTTTAAAATAAGTATATTCCCCTTTACCTATTATCTGTATTCTATCAAATGCAAAATATTCAAAGTATCCTGCTAGTGCTAATCCTGTTCTATTTACATCTTGTGATTGAACGAAGAATTCTTTACCTTCTGGTCTATAAACAACATTTAGTTCTAAGTCCCTAACAAGATCTGATATTGCTATTTTGTCTTTTGATTCCATTCTTATTCCTCCGATTTAAAATAATTATAAATATTTTCTGCTGCTGTTTTATTTATACTCTCAACTTCTAATAATTCCTCAAATGTAGCAGCCTTTATACTATCAATACTTTTAAAATGGCTTAAAAGATTTTTCTTTCTTGTCTCCCCTATACCAGGTATATCATCTAGTACGGATTTTGTAAGTGATTTCTTTCTCAAACTTCTATGATAAGTTATAGCATAGTTATGAACTTCTTCTTGTATGCTAGCAACAAATCTGTATAAGTTTGTTGTTTTATCTAATACAATTTCTTGTGATTTATTTACTAATCCTTTTGTTCTATGTTTGTCATCTTTAAACATACCCCACAGAGGAATTTGTATATTATTTTCGTCTAGTACGTTTTGTACAGCGCTTACTTGACCTTTTCCTCCGTCTAGTAAAATTAAATTTGGTAAATTTCCATGTTTTATTCTTCTGCTTAAAATTTCTGCCATTGAGCCATAATCATCTGGACCTACTATGGTCTTTATTTTAAATCTTCTATATTCTTTTCTATCTTTTTTACCATTTGTAAAAACAACCATAGTACCAATTGAATCTACACCTTGAATATTAGATATATCGTATGCTTCAATTCTTTCTGGAACTGTTTCAAGGTTAAGTAACTCTGTTAATTGAGTTAGTGCACCAATACTTTTTTCATATTTTTGTTTATTTAAATGAGAAAATTTATTTAAATATTCCATAGCATTTTTTCTGACCATCATAGCCAATGCTTTCTTCTCACCTTTTTGAGGTAATGTAATACTTACTTTGTTTCCTTTTTTCTCACTTAACCACTGTTCTAATATCTCTCTATCTTCTATATCTTCATCTATAATTATTTCTTTTGGTATATACTCCTGTTCCATATAGAATTGTTTTACAAATGAGCCAAGCACAGAATTAGATTTACTTCCTTCTACACCTTCTAATATAAAGTGTTCTCTTCCTATTATTTTTCCATTTCTCATAAAGAATACTTGAACACATGCTTCTTCTTCTGTTCTTGCTAAAGCAATTACATCTTGATTTGCATCCATACTTGATGAATCTATTTTTTGTTTTTCTTTTATCTCTTCCAAATTCTTTATTTTATCTCTATAAGTGGCTGCCTCTTCAAAGTTAAAATTCATTGCACACTCATTCATTTTTTCTTTTAAGAGATTTATTAAAGTTTCTTCTTTTCCTGATAAAAATAATAATATTTCATCAATCATCTTGTTATATTCTTTTTGAGATACATGTCCTGTACAAGGTCCTATACATTTTTTAATATGATAATTCAAACATGGCCTTGCATTATTTTTAATAGCTTTTGGTATATCTATATTGCAATTTCTAATTGGATATATATTATGAATTATCTCTAGGGTATCGTTTACCGCACCCACATTTGTATATGGTCCAAAATATTTTGCATTATCTTTTAGTACTCTTCTAACCTTCATTACTCTTGGATAATCTTCATTAACAGTGACTTTTATATATGGATATGTTTTGTCATCTCTAAGCAAAACATTATATTTTGGTCTGTACTGTTTAATTAAGTTACATTCAAGTATTAACGCCTCTAACTCAGAATCAGTAATTATATACTCAAATGATGCAATATTTTCTACCATAGATCTCACTTTTGATGAGTGATTTTTAGATGATTGAAAATATTGTCTAACTCTATTCTTCAAAGAAATAGCTTTCCCGACATAAATTATTTTGTCGTTCTTGTTTTTCATTAAATAAACGCCAGGTTCGTCTGGTAGTAATTTTAATTGTTCTTGAATATCAAACATTAAAAATCTCCTTTTTCCTCATAAACTTCTATTATTCTTTATTTTTTGTCTTTAATTACATATTAATTCCTATATAATCTTTTATTTTCTGACATTTATAATTTTTTAATGTATAAGAGCATTATAAATCATATTAATTTATAATGCTCTTATTTACTATTAAATCATACCATATTTTTTTGATGTTTTTCTATCATATTACAAAATTATTTATATTAATACATATTTATTCAAAGTATTTTTTTAAAAATTGTCCCGTATATGATTTTTCTACTTTTGATACTTCTTTTGGAGTTCCTGTTGCAACTATAGTTCCCCCATTATCTCCACCTTCTGGTCCTAAATCAATTATATAATCACAACACTTAATTACATCTAAGTTATGCTCTATTACTACTATAGAGTTACCTGTATCAGCTAATCTTTGTAGAACATCTATTAATTTGTCTACATCAGCCATATGTAACCCTGTTGTCGGTTCGTCTAAAATATATAATGTTTTACCAGTAGGTCTTTTGCTTAATTCAGTTGCTAATTTAATTCTTTGTGCTTCACCACCTGATAATTGAGTAGATGGTTGACCTAATTTTATATATGAAAGACCTACATCCATTAATGTCTCTAATTTTCTTTTTATTGTAGGTATATTTTCAAAGAATTCTAGTGCCTCTTCAACATTCATATCTAATACATCAGCAATCGTCTTATCTTTATATTTAACTTGTAGAGTCTCTCTATTATATCTTTCACCCTTACATACTTCACAAGGAACATATACGTCTGGTAGGAAGTGCATTTCTATTTTTATTATTCCATCACCTTTACATGCCTCACATCTTCCACCTTTTACATTAAAACTAAATCTTCCTTTTTTATATCCTCTTGCTTTAGCTTCGTTTGTCATTGCGAATAAATCTCTTATGTGGTCAAATATTCCTGTATAAGTTGCAGGATTTGACCTAGGAGTTCTTCCTATTGGACTTTGGTCAATATTTATTATCTTATCTATATTTTCTATACCTTTTATTTCTTTATGTTTTCCTGGTTTCATTCTAGATCTGTTTACTTTGTTGGCAACACTTTTATATAGTATTTCATTTATAAGTGTACTTTTTCCTGAGCCTGAAACACCAGTTATACATACAAATTTACCTAATGGTATTTTTACATTTAGGTTTTTAAGGTTATTTTCACTTGCTTTTATTATTTCTATAAACTCTCCGTTTCCTTCTCTAACTGTTTCCGGTACATCTATAGTTCTCATTCCACTTAAGTACATACCTGTTATAGAATTCGGGTTATTTATAATTTCATCAAATGTACCTTGAGCAACTATCTCACCACCATGAACTCCTGCCCCAGGCCCTATATCTACTATATAGTCCGCAGCTCTCATAGTATCCTCGTCGTGCTCAACAACAATCAACGTATTTCCTATTCTAGTTAAGTTCTGAAGTGAGGCTATTAATTTATCATTGTCTCTTTGATGAAGACCTATACTAGGTTCGTCTAATACATAAAGAACACCTACTAAAGCAGAACCTATTTGTGTTGCAAGTCTTATACGTTGTGCTTCACCACCTGATAGTGTTCCCGCCTTTCTAGATAGATTTAAATATTCTAAACCTACATTGATTAAGAATGATGCCCTCTCGTGTATTTCTTTTAATATTTCCTGAGCAATAAATTGATTCTTTTCACTTAATTTTAAACTATCTATAAAATCTATTAATTCATTTATTGAAAGCTCTGTTACTTCAATTATATTTTTTTCTCCTACTTTAACTGATAGGACTTCCTTTTTTAGTCTATTACCTTTACATTTTGGACAAGGAGTCTCTGCCATAAATTCATCAATTTTATCCTTAGCATATTCA
The DNA here is from genome assembly GCF_902468165.1 of uncultured Intestinibacter sp. Classification (NCBI taxonomy): domain Bacteria; kingdom Bacillati; phylum Bacillota; class Clostridia; order Peptostreptococcales; family Peptostreptococcaceae; genus Intestinibacter; species uncultured Intestinibacter sp. Next base: position 3,627 of record NZ_CABQXJ010000062.1, on the reverse strand, counting down.
GAAGAAGTTTCATTATATCTTCGCTCTAAGTTTACTAAAACACCTTCAAAAGGAGCTTTATAGTGTTTTCTTCCTCCAAATTTAGAATCAAATTCAAATTCTACAATTGTGTTGTCTCTTCCGTAAAGTAACTCTTGTACAAAATCATCTGGTAATTCTTTAAATGGTGTATCTAAAGATACTCCATATATATCAGCTAAACTTCTTACCATTTTGCTATAGTAAGTATCATTACTCTTACTTACAGAACCCCATGCTGCTATTGCGCCTTGGTTTATCGATAAATCTTTATTTGGTACAACTAAATCCTCATCAACGTTTCTACGTTCACCTAAACCATTACATTCATCACAAGCACCAAATGGAGCATTAAATGAGAACATTCTTGGAGATAATTCTTCAATTCCAACTCCATGGTCAGGACATGCGAATTTAGTTGAATACAGTATTTCTTCTCCATCTATAATTTGTGCAATAACTAATCCATCTGATAATTTTATTGCTGTTTCGATTGAGTCAGAAAGTCTTCCTTCAATTCCTGGTTTTACAACTATTCTATCTACAACTACTTCTATATTGTGTTTTTTATTTTTACTTAGTTCAATCTCATCTGTAACTTCGTAATTTTCTCCATTTACTCTAACTCTTACAAATCCTTCTTTTTTTAGTCCTTCTAGTGTCTTTTTATGCGTTCCTTTTTGACCCCTAACGATAGGAGACAGTATTTGTAATTTTGTTCTTTCTGGAAATTCTAATATTTTATCCACGATTTCTTGTACTGTCATCTGGCTTATTTTATTTCCACATACAGGACAATGTACATCTCCAACTCTAGCAAATAAAAGTCTTAGGTAATCATATATTTCTGTAACTGTACCTACTGTTGATCTAGGGTTTCTTGATGTTGTCTTTTGGTCTATCGAAATTGCTGGTGAAAGACCTTCTATGTACTCTACATTTGGTTTTTCCATTTGCCCTAAAAATTGTCTAGCATATGATGAAAGACTTTCTACATATCGTCTTTGTCCTTCTGCATAAATTGTATCAAACGCTAATGATGATTTTCCTGAGCCAGATAATCCTGTAAATACAACAAATTTATTTCTAGGGATTACTAAATTCACATCTTTTAAATTGTTTTCTTTAGCACCTCTTATTATTATTTTATCTTCCATTCTATGTTCCTTTCTTTTTATTTTGAATCTATCTCTTATAATTCTTTCTAATATAAAAATTTCTAATCGATTATTTGTAAAAATATGTTTTGTATTAGTAATCTTATTTATATTTTTTATACTTTTTGCTCTAATTCTTTTATTTTATCTCTTAACTGAGCCGCTCTTTCAAATTGTAAATTAGTTGCTGCTTCCATCATTTCAGCTTGTAATTTATCTATATTAGCCTTAATTTCTTCTTTATTATCAGTTTCACTTATTCCGTAAATTTCTTCTTCCTCAGCTAATTTAAGAGTTTCTATGCTGTCTCTGATGTCTTTTTTAATTGTTTTAGGAATTATACCGTGTTCTTTATTATATTGTGACTGTATTTCTCTTCTTCTAGCTGTCTCTTCAATTGTAGCTGCCATTGAACGAGTAATCTTGTCTGCGTACATAATAACTCTACCTTCTGCATTTCTGGCAGCACGTCCAACTGTTTGTATTAACGATGTTTCTGAACGTAAGAAACCTTCTTTATCTGCATCTAAAATAGCTATTAATGATACTTCTGGTATATCTAATCCCTCTCTAAGTAAGTTTATACCTACTAATACATCAAACTTACCTAATCTTAAATCTCTTATTATTTCCGTTCTTTCTAAAGTAACGATATCTGAATGTAGGTATTTTACCTTAATTCCAATTTCTTCAAGATAATTTGTTAAATCCTCACTCATTTTTTTAGTTAAGGTAGTGATTAATACTCTCTCTCCATTTTCTATAACCTTGTTTATTTCTCCAACTAAATCGTCTATTTGATTTTCAATCGGTCTTACTTCTATAATTGGGTCAAGTAATCCTGTAGGTCTTATTATTTGTTGTGCAACTGTAGTTGAATGTTCAATTTCATAAGGACCTGGTGTCGCTGAAACAAATAATACTTGGTTTATATTTTCTTCAAACTCTTCAAAGTTTAAAGGTCTATTGTCGTATGCAGAAGGAAGTCTAAATCCATTGTCTATTAATGATTTTTTTCTAGAATGGTCTCCTGCATACATACCTCTAACTTGTGGTAGCGTAACGTGTGATTCATCTATTATCAACAAGAAATCATCTGGAAAGAAGTTCATAAGTGTATATGGCTTTTCTCCTGCTTTTCTGCCTGTAATATGTCTTGAATAGTTTTCTATACCTTGGCAGAATCCTATTTCTTTAAGCATTTCTATATCATATTTTGTTCTTTGTTCTATCCTTTGTGCTTCAAGCAACTGGTCATTATCTTTAAATTCTTGAACAACATCTGATAATTCTTTTTCTATTGCTTTTACTGCCTCTTCAATTCTTTCTGGAGTAGTAACGTAATGTGATGCTGGGAATATAGCAGTGTATTTTCTTGTTCCTACGATTTTTCCAGTAACATAATCAATTTCTGTTATTCTATCTATTTCATCGCCGAAGAATTCTACTCTAATAGCTCTTTCATCATTACTTACAGGGAAAATCTCGACAACATCTCCCCTTACTCTAAATGTTCCTCTTACAAAATTTATATCGTTTCTTTCGTATTGTATATCTATTAATTTTTTAATTATTTCATCTCTTTCAACTTCCATACCTACCCTTAGAGATAACATCAAATCTTTATAATCCTTTGGATCCCCTATACCATATATGCATGATACAGAAGATACGATTATAGTGTCTTTTCTCTCTAAAATTGATGCTGTAGCAGAGTGGCGCAATTTGTCTATTTCATCATTTATGCTAGCATCTTTTTCTATGTATGTATCGCTGTGGGCAACGTATGCCTCTGGTTGATAATAATCATAATAACTTACAAAATACTCAACTGCATTATCAGGGAAGAATTCTTTAAATTCACTATAAAGCTGTGCAGCCAATGTTTTATTGTGTGCTAATATAAGAGTAGGCTTTTTAACCTCTTGTATTATATTTGCCATTGTAAATGTCTTACCTGAACCTGTAACCCCTAATAAAGTCGAAAATTTTTCATCATGATTTATGGCATTTACTATTTCTCTAATAGCCTCAGGTTGGTCACCTGTAGGTTTAAAGTCAGATTTTATTTTAAAATCCATAATATCACCTAACCTTTCCCGAACATTAGTTCTATTTCCATTATACCATAATATATATTAGTATATCCGTACTTTTGAATATTAACTAAAAATATTTTACCCATAATTATATTCTTTAAATACATATGGAGTAAATTTTCTATATAACTATCTATAAATCTATATTAGCTATCTATAAATATGTAATAATTTATAAATATCTAATCTAATAAAAATTTAAATTTCTATTTTTTATTATACAAAAAAATCCACCTAAATTTTTAACTATGTAAAAACTTAGGTGGATTTAATGTTGTTATGTTTACTTTTTAAAATTAAAAAGATTACGTGGCTACGTCTTACTCTCCCAGGCGGTTGCCCACCAAGTACCA
>NZ_CABQXJ010000061.1:0-18782 GCF_902468165.1 uncultured Intestinibacter sp. | reverse complement strand
CATGAAGTTGGACATGCACTGGTTGCAGCAATACAAAAACATGCAGAACCTGTACAGAAGATTACAATTGTTCCAAGAACAATGGGTTCATTAGGCTATGTTATACAGGCACCTGAAAAGGAAAAATACTTAATGTCAAAAGATGAATTAAGTGCAGAACTTGTAACATTGCTTGCAGGTAGAGCTTCAGAAGAAATCGTGTTTGATTCAGTAACAACAGGAGCATCAAATGATATGGAGAAGGCAACTAAGATTGCCCGCTCAATGATTGCTCAGTATGGTATGTCAGAAAAATTTGGCTTAATGAGTCTTGAACAGATTAGTGACCCATATTTAGGTGGTCATTCTCAGTTAAACTGTAGCGATAAGACTGCAACAGAAATTGAAGAAGAAGTTAAGACTCTTCTAAAACAGAAATACGAAGAAGCAAAGAAACTTCTTCAGGAAAACAGAGATAAGCTTGATAAAATAGCCAAGTTCCTTTATGAAAAGGAAACAATTACCGGAAAACAGTTTATGGATATTTACCATAAATGTGATGAACCTGAAGCAAGCAAAGAGACTACACAAACTGTAGAAACTGTTGAAAATGCAAAAGAAGATATTACAGAAAAGTAATAATAAATAATTATAAAAATCCAGTTTTAGTTATATTAGAAAAAGAAAATATGGAAAAATATTATGCCACATTAAAAAAAGTATTTGGCGGAAGCAATAATATACCAACTCAATTTATAGATTTAGAAACAATAAAGAAATTTGTAAATCTAGATAAATACACATCATACAATAAAAATGCCAAAGAGGCTACTTTTTTAAATATATTGCTTGGAATATACTGCAAAAGCGGTATTCAACCATGGATTTTAGCAAAAAATTTGAGTTCAGAGTGTTATATTGGTATAGATGTATGCAGAGAGAATAATATGAGTACAGCAGGACTTATACAAGTTGTTGGAAAAGATGGACGAGTATTAAAATGTAAAACAATATCAGTGAATCAAAATGGAGAGAAAATAGATACAGACCTTCTTAAAAGTATAGTTTCGCAAGCTAAAGAACTTTATAAAAGTACATATAATAAAGACTTAAAACATATAGTATTTCACAGAGACGGAATAAGTAGAGAAGATTTAGAAAAACTCAAAGAAATAACACAGTCTTTAGAAATAGACTTTGAATATATTGAAGTTACGAAAAATATAAATCGTAGGATGGCTATGTTAGAAAAAAGCCAAGAAAACTATAATTCTAAAGATAAAGAAAATAAAAAATGGATAACAGAAATAGGAATGTGTTTTGAAAAAGAAAATGAAGCTTATTTAATAACTACAAACCCAAGCGGTGCTATGGGAATGGCAAGGCCTCTCAGAATTAAAAAAGTATATGGTCATCAATCCATGCAAAATATAATAGAAGATGTATACAAACTAAGTTTTATGCATATAGGTAGCATAATGAAATCACGACTTCCAATAACAACTCACTATGCTGATTTAAGCTCAATCTATTCACATAGAGACTTTATGCCTAAGGAAATAGATACTAATATACTTCATTTTATCTAAAAATATAATAAATCGTAAAATTTAAAAAGGCAATCGCATAAATATTTAATTATTCCTGCGATAGCCTTTTTTTAACGATTAAGATAAGTTAATACCATATTCAGCAGATAAATCATGAAGTCCTTGTTCAATTTCTTCTCTACTGTAGTTATGCGCTTCTAAAACGCTATCTTCAAGTCTATTTAAATTAGTATAAAAATCAATACCGACTCTTAAATACTCTATATTGCTTTTATCAACTTCATCAAATAATAAGTTTTCAGCTTCATTTATTTTTCCTTCTGAAACTAATTTACCAAGCTTGGTATATAAAATATCTGTTTCGCTAATATTTTCTTGATCTGAAACTTCGTATTGTACCATGTCCTTATTAAAGAAAAGTTTAGATAAAGACATAGCTAAACTTTCTATTTGTCTAAGTAGAAAATCTTGTTTAAGCATATTTCATCCTCCCATATACAATTTTATAAATTATTATATAAATCTTTTAATAAATAATAACGTTTCTAGATATAAATATTATACACCAAAAGTTAAGGATTAGTTAAAAAAACTGGAAAACATCAATTATTTAAATAATAATAATAAAATATATGTTATAATAGAAAATAATATTTTAACATAAATTTGTAACACAGTAAGGAGAATGTAAATGGGCTTTCGTAAAGAAATAAAAGATGCAAAAAGAATTGTAGTAAAGGTAGGGACATCGACTCTAACTTATGCAAATGGACAAATTAATTTAGGACGAATTGAAAAATTAACAAGAGTTTTATCTGATATAGTTAACTCAGGAAAAGAAGTAACTTTAGTAACATCTGGAGCAGTAGGTGTTGGAGTTGGAAAATTAAAATTAAAAGAAAAGCCCACAAATATAAGAGAGAAACAAGCACTGGCAGCAATAGGACAGTGTGAATTAATGCATATATATAGTAAATTTTTTGGAGAATATTCACATACAGTAGGTCAAGTACTTTTAACTAGAGATGTAATAGAAGATGAACATATAAAACAAAATGTATGTAATACTTTTGAGTTATTACTTCAAAAGGGGATTATTCCAATCGTAAATGAGAATGATACAGTTTCAATAGACGAATTAGAAAATATAGCTAGATTCGGAGATAACGATAACTTATCAGCAATAGTTTCTGTTCTTATAGATGCAGATTTATTAATTATATTATCTGATATAGATGGTTTCTATGACAGTAATCCAAAAGAAAAGCCAAATGCAAAATTAATAAAACAAATTGATGAGATTACAGAAGAAATAGAAGCATGTGCAGGTGGTGCTGGTTCAAGTTTAGGAACTGGTGGAATGGCAACAAAAATTGCTGCTGCTCATAAAGCGACAAAAGCAGGAGTAAATATGGTACTTGCAAATGGAGAAGAACCATCTATAATTTCTGATATATTAGAAGGACAAGAAGTGGGAACTTTATTCACTGCAAAAAGATAGAAAGGGGAAAATATTATGAGTAGTTTAATTTCAATGGGCCAAAAGGCAAAAGAAGCATCTTATGAATTAGGGATAGCATCTGCCGGCCAAAAAAATCAAGCTTTAACTTTTATGGCTGAAGAATTAGTAAAAGCAAAAGACGAAATAATAAAAGCAAACGAAATAGATAGACAAAATGCTATTAAAAAAGGAATAACAGAAGCTTTACTTGATAGATTATCTCTTGATGATTCTAGAATAGAAGCTATGGCACAAGGTTTACTTGATATAGTAAAATTACAAGATCCAGTAGGTGAGGTTACAAATATGTGGCAAATGCCTAATGGACTTGAAATAGGTCAAAAAAGAGTTCCTATAGGGGTTTTAGGAATAATATATGAATCAAGACCAAATGTAACTAGTGATGCTGCAGGTCTTTGTTTAAAATCAGGAAACGCTGTTATATTAAGAGGTGCAAGTGATGCAATAAACTCAAATAAAGCAGTAGCAAAAGCATTAGTAGAAGGTATAAAAAGAAGTGGTCTACCACAAGATTGTGTACAATTACTAGAAGATACTTCAAGAGAAACAGCAACTGAGATGATGAGACTTAATGACTATATAGATGTTTTAATCCCAAGGGGTGGAGCAGGTCTTATAAAATCAGTTGTTCAAAATGCAACAGTTCCAGTAATTGAGACAGGAACAGGAAACTGTCATATATTTGTAGACGAAACTGCTGACTTAGAAATGGCAAAAGCTATAGTATTAAATGCTAAAGTTCAAAGACCAGGAGTTTGTAATGCGGCAGAAAAATTATTAGTTCATGAAGCAGTAGCAAATGAATTTTTACCAACTATAGTAAAAGCACTTAGAGAAAACGACGTTGAAGTTAGAGGATGCGAAAAAGCTCAATCTATAGTAAATGATATAAAAGTTATAGAAGAGCCTGAATGGCATCAAGAATACTTAGACTTAATAATAGCAGTTAAAGTTGTAAAAGATGTTGATGAAGCTATAAAACATATAAATAAATACAATACAGGTCACTCAGAATCAATAGTAACTGAAAGTTATAAAAATAGCCAAAAATTCTTACAAAGAGTAGACGCAGCAGCAGTATATGTAAATGTATCTACAAGATTTACAGATGGTGGAGAATTTGGATTCGGTGGAGAAATAGGTATAAGTACTCAAAAACTTCACGCGAGAGGACCAATGGGACTTAAAGAACTTACAACTACTAAATACATCATCTTTGGAGATGGACAAATAAGATAGTTATAAAAAATAAATGAAAAATATAGCAATTTACTTTAAAAGATTGATTTAAAATAATAATTTTAAATCAATCTTTTTTCATAAAAACTACAAAAAGGTACAAGAAAATATAAACTAAAACTATAAATACTAATTATATGTTAGTTATCATATCGAATATTGGCATATAATCTTAATTATACATATAAAAACAATTAATATGTCGATATTACGAACTCTTAAAATTATAATTAAAAAAAATTTGAAAAATAAGATTGAACTATGATAAAATAGAAAAGCTTGAAATTATACAAAACAATTTTAGAGGAGACGGGACGATGAACCAAGATACAGTAAATATGTTAGCTCATAAAGCTAAACATAAAATCGACTTTTTAAATCAAAGTAAACTAAGATACCTAGTATCAGCTATGTTTGCAGGTATCTTCATAGGATTAGGAGATATACTAATCTTTACAGTAGGTGGATATTTACATGATGTACATTCACCAATGACTAAAATAGCTGTTGGGATGTCATTCTCAGTAGCACTTAGTTTAATAATACTTTTAGGTAGTGAATTATTTACAAGTAACAACATGGTTATGGCTGTTGGGGCTATGAGCAAAGAAACTAGCATAAAGGATGGTGGTAAAGTTTTAGGATATAGTTACTTAGGTAACTTTATAGGAGCTATATTAATATCACTTTTATTTATAGGAACTGGATTATTCAAAGGTACTACTCTTGAGTATTTTGAATATACTGCATTAGGTAAAATTGATGCTGCAGCATATCAATTATTCTTTAAAGGTATCTTATGTAATATATTAGTTTGTTCAGGTGTTCTAGCTGCATATAAATTAAAAGATGATACAGCTAAATTAATAATATTATTCTTAACTTTATTTGCATTCGTTACAAGTGGATTTGAACACTGTATTGCAAATATGATAACTTTCGCTACATGCATATTATCAGGAGCTACTTCAGTAACTCTTTCAGGAATGGCATACAATTTATTCTTTGTAACATTAGGAAATATGGTAGGAGGAATATTATTCTTAGGAATAGGAACTTATTTCTTATCTACTGGAGATAAAAAAGCAGAAAAAGTAGATAGAGCGGCTTAATTTTCTATCATTTAAAATATATATAAAGACATCAAGATAAATAATTTAAATATTTATCTTGATGTCTTTTTTTGTGCTTTTAAAATAAATATTTTTATGAATAATTTTTAATTAGGGTGATAATATAGTAAAATATTGTTAAAAGAGGTGATTGTAATGAAAGATATCATTGAAAAAATTGAAATAATAAAAGGTGATATAACAAAAATAAAAGTAGATGCTATAGTAAATGCTGCAAATAGATCACTTTTAGGCGGCGGAGGTGTCGATGGAGCCATACATAGAGCCGCCGGAAGAGAATTACTAAAAGAATGTGAAACATTACATGGATGTGATACGGGGGATGCTAAAATAACAAAAGGATATAATTTGCCTTGCAAATATGTTATCCATACAGTGGGACCAATATATAAAGATGGAAATTCAAATGAAGACAAATTATTGTATTCTTGTTATAAAAAATCACTAGAAATATTAATAAAAAACAATTTGAGAACAATAGCATTTCCAGCTATAAGTACAGGTATATATGGATATCCAAAAGAAGAGGCTGCAAATATAGCTTGTGATGCTGTAATTGATATGCTAAAAAATTATGGTGATAAGATAGACCAAGTTTGGTTTGTATGCTTTGGAGATATAGATTATGAAATTTATAAAAGACTTCTTAAAATTAAATTAGACATAGATTAGACAGTTTTTATAAACTGTATATTAATTCGACATTTTGAATATATATTTTTATGTTAAAATCTTATAATTATAAATATATACAAATTTACTGATAAAATGTTAATATATAGAGTAATAAAATAAAAGTTTTATATAAAAATATATAATTGCAAACTTTGTAGAAAGGACATAATATGGCAAAAATATTAGTTTTAGCCGAAAAACCATCAGTTGGAAGAGATATTGCCAGGGTTTTAGGTTGTAAAAATGAAAAGAATGGATATATAGAAGGTAATAAATATATAGTGACATGGGCATTAGGTCACTTAGTTACATTAGCAGATCCAGAAACTTATGATAAAAAATATAAATCTTGGGATATGAGTGATTTACCAATACTTCCAAAAGATTTAAAAACTGTAGTAATAAAAAAGAGTGCAAAACAATTTAATACAGTAAAAGCACAATTAAATAGAAATGATGTAAATGAAGTTGTAATAGCTACAGATGCTGGTCGTGAAGGCGAATTGGTAGCTAGATGGATAATAGAAAAAGCACATATTAAAAAGCCTATTAAACGTCTTTGGATATCTTCAAGTACAGATAAAGCTATAAAAGAAGGCTTTACTAAACTTAAAGATGCAAAAGAATACAACAATCTATATTATTCTGCAATAGCTAGAGCAGAAGCAGATTGGATAGTAGGTATAAACGCAACTAGAGCGCTTACAACAAAGTATAATGCTAGTTTATCATGTGGTAGAGTCCAAACTCCGACTTTGGCTATGATATTAAAAAGAGAAGACGAAATAAGAAACTTCAAGCCAAAAGACTACTATACTTTAGATATTTTAACTGAAAAAGGTGGAAACTATCTAAAATTATCTTGGCATGATAAAAATAATTCTACTTCGACTTTCAATAAAGAAAAAATTGAAAACATAAAGAAAAAAGTATTAAACAAGGATTTAAAAATAGTAGATGTCAAAAAGTCAAACAAGAAAAAATACGCTCCATCACTTTATGATTTAACAGAATTACAAAGAGATGCAAATAAAATGTTTGGATATTCAGCAAAAGAGACTTTATCTATAATGCAAAGATTATACGAACATCATAAAGTTCTTACATATCCAAGAACAGATTCAAGATATTTAACTGACGATATAGTAGACACATTAAAAGATAGAATAAAAGCTGTAAATACTAGTGAATATTCAAAAGTATCTATGAAACTACTAAAAACAAAAATAAAACCTAATAAATCTTTTGTAGACAATTCAAAAGTTACAGATCACCACGCGATAATACCTACAGAAGAAAGAGTGTTTTTAGGGGATTTATCTGATAAAGAGAGAAAAATATATGATTTAGTAGTTAAGAGATTTTTAAGTGTATTATGTCCACCTTTTGAATATGAGCAAACAACTATAAAAGGAAGTTGTGAAGGCGAAACATTTACAGCAAAAGGCAATAAAATTATAAAATTAGGTTGGAGAGAAAATTATACTGTAGATGACAATGAAACATATGACGGTATAATTGATATAAATGTAGATGAAGTATTAAAAGTGGAAAGTGTAAAAATAGAAAACAAAAAAACTAATCCGCCTTCATATTTAAATGAAGCTACTTTACTTACAGAAATGGAAAAACATAATTTAGGAACTGTTGCAACAAGAGCAGATATAATTGAAAAATTATTTAATTCTTTCTTTGTTGAGATGAAAAATAAAGAAATTCATATAACATCAAAAGGAAGACAACTTTTAGATTTAGCACCTAAGGATTTAAAAAGTCCAGAGTTAACTGCTAAATGGGAAAAAACTTTAAATGATATTTCAAAAGGTAAGAGCAAGAAAAATGAGTTTTTAAATGAAATGAAAAATTACTCAAAAACTATCGTAAAAGAAATAAAAAATAGTGAAAATAAATTCAAACATGACAACATGACAAGAAATAAATGCCCAGAGTGTGGAAAATTCATGCTAGAAGTCAATGGAAAAAGAGGTAAGATGCTAGTTTGTGAAGATAGAGAATGTAATACTAGAAAATTAATTTCACAAACTACAAACGCAAGATGTCCAAATTGCCACAAAAGGCTTGAACTAAAAGGCCAAGGTGAAGGAAAAATATTTACATGTAGCTGTGGACATAGAGAAAAATTATCTTCATTTAATAAAAGAAAAGCCGAAGAAAAAGGAAAAGCATCTAAAAAAGATATAAATAAGTATCTAAAAAATCAAAATAAAGAGCAAGAAGCATTCAACAATCCTTTTGCTGCTCTTGCTAATTTAAAAAATAAATAATATAAAGTTTAAAGGGAATGTAATAGGAAAATAAACAGAGTTTTTAAGGGGGAGATTTTGATTATCTATAGTGTAAGAGCCTTAAATATAATTGAAATATTAAAAAATTCTCATGATCCTGTCAGTAGTTTAGCTCTTAGTGAAGAAATTGGATGTTCTACAAAGACTATACAAAGTGAAATAAAAGACATCAATAAAAATGGCAAAGATGGGAAAATCATATCAATCCGAGGAATAGGTTATAAAATAGAAGGCTCATTTGACGATATTGCTATTCCTAGTCAGTATTTAGGGAATGTAGATAGGATTGATTATATTATAAAAAATTTGATAAACTTGACGACTAAGCCAGAAAATACTGTGAAATTAGAGGAATTAGCTGACTCTATGTATATAAGCGTCTCTACAGTAAAAAATGACTTAAAAGAAGTAAAATCTATTTTGAAAAAGTACAATATATCTGTTGTATCAAAACACAAGCAAGGTATAGCAATACAAGCGAGTGAAGATGATATAACGAGTTTTATATTAGATATATGTTCAAAAAAAGACAATGAACTTAATCTAAAAGACTTTTTAAGTGAAAAAGTATCAAATAATATATTCAACTTAAAAAATATTATTTTGAATATGTTGGGGAGAGAACATTTAGTGCTTAGTGATACAGAATTTAAAAATTTATGCAGTATTATCTTTATAAAGCTAAGTAGAAGTAATCAAGATGAAAGTGAATTTATACAAGCATATATAAAAGATTATATAATTCAAAGAGAATTAATAATGAATGATGATAAAAATAAAGAAAAAATAATACGAGCAATAAAGAAATTCTGTAAAAACTTAAAAATTGCAACATCTATAGACTTAAGCCAAGATGAAATATTTGAAACTTGTCTTTACAACCATATAAATAGTATATATAAAAAGATGAATTTGGGAATAAATCAATATGGAGTTTTACCTATTGATATAAGAATAAAATATCCATATGCATATGAATTAGGTAAAATTGCGAAGAAAACAATAGAAGAAGAATTAGGCTTAAAACTAGATGATGAAGAAATATCTAATATAGCAGTACATGTCGGTGGTGCTATTGAAAGGTCAGAACATAATCAAAAGAAAAAAGTCTTTAAAGTAATAATCGTCTGTGTATCTGGGATAGGTACATCGATGCTAGTAAAAAATAAATTAGAATATTTATTTGAAGGAAAAATAGAAATAGTTAAAATAATACCGGCATATTTAATCGATTACATAAATGTTATGGAAGTCGACTTTATAATATCAACAGTAGATATTAAATGCGAGAGGGTACCAGTTATAACAGTTTCTCCTCTTTTAAATGACAATGAAGTAAAAATAATAGAAAAGTTTATGAAAACAGGAAAGATGTATAAAGAAGTTGAGACGAGAGATTTATTTGACAGAAATTTATTTTTTACAGACTTAGATTTTAATACAAAGGAAGAAGTTATAGAATATATGGGTAGCCAACTTGTAAATCAAGGGGTTATAGATGATGAGATGAAAAAATCATTCTTTGATAGAGAAAAAATAGCTACTACAGAAATTGGACATATGGTTGCACTGCCACATGGAGCTAATGGAAAAATATTAAAAAACAAAATTGCAGTTGGTATATTAAAAAATCCTATACATTGGACATTAGATGATGTAAGATTAGTTTTGATTTTAGCTATTGATAAAGATGAAATATTTGATTATGAAAAGTTATTTTCAACAATATACAAGCAAGTCGGTTCAGTATCAAAAGTAATCGGTATATGTGAAAATAAAAGCTACGAAAAATTTATGAAGATGTTTTAGTTTATAAATTTAATATAAAATAAATGTTTAGGGAGATAAATAAATAATTTATCTCCCTAAATTATTTATTTATAAAAATGATAAATTTCTCTTTTAATTAAGAGAAATTTATTGACTTTCTGAAAACGTATTTTTGAATTACTATAGAGTTATAAGATAAATAAACGTAATAAAAAAAATAAAAATGAGCACTAATAATATAAAGGAGGCTTATGGATGATATATACAGTAACTTTAAACCCATCGATAGACTATGTTATAAAAGTTAAAGAGCTAGTTAAGGGTCATATAAACAGAGTAAATGAAGAACATGTATATCCGGGTGGTAAGGGAATAAACGTGACAAGAATACTAAAAAACTTGGATAATGATAATATAGCCTTAGGATTTGTAAGTGGATTTACTGGAGATTATATAATAAATTCGTTAAAAGAATTAGGCTTAAAATCAAACTTTATAAAAGTAGAGCAAGGTTTTACTAGAATTAATGTAAAAATCAAAAGTGAAGAAGAAACTGAAATAAATGGTCAGGGACCAAATATAAAAAAAGAAGAATTAGATGAGTTTTATAAAGTAATAGATCAACTAGTAGATGGAGATATTTTAATATTATCCGGAAGTATTCCATCGTGCTTAGATGAAAAATTATATGAAGACATAATGAAAAGAGTAGAACATAAAAATATAAAAGTCGTTGTAGATGCGACAAAGAACTTACTTTTAAATGTTTTAAAATATAAACCATTTTTAATAAAACCAAATAATCATGAATTAGCAGAAATGTTTAATGTAGAGTTAAATACAACTCAAGATATAATTTTTTATGCTGAAAAATTAAAAGAAATGGGAGCTCAAAATGTATTAATATCTATGGGAAAAGACGGAGCCTTATTAGTATCAGAAGATAATCAAGTACTTATAAGTAGTGTTGCAAAAGGTGAAGTTGTAAATTCAGTAGGTGCAGGGGATTCAATGGTGGCAGGTTTTATAAGTGGATACTTAAAATCACAAAACTACGAAGATGCTCTTAGATTAGGTGCAGCAAGTGGGGGTGCTACAGCATTTTCTTCTGACTTAGCTACTAGAGAATTTATAGATAAACTAGTAAAAGAAATAAAAATAGAAAAAATAAAATAATATATAGTCTGAAAAAGTCAAAAAAATTATAAAGAAAAATAATACAAATATATAAAGGCAATAATACTATTTAATAATTATGAAAAGGAGTAGGAGTTATGAGAATTACAGATTTATTATCAAAAGAATCTATCAAGTTAAACCTTTCATCTAAAACTAAACCAGATGTAATTGATGAAATGGTAGATTTAGTAGATGCAAGTGGAAATTTAAACAATAAAGCCGAGTATAAAGAAGCAATTTTAGCTCGTGAGGAATTGAGTACTACTGCAGTTGGCGAAGGAATAGCAATCCCTCATGCAAAGACAAAAGCAGTAAAAAAAGCTTGTCTAGCAGCAGGTATAACAAAAGATGGTATAGACTATGAAGCATTTGATGGAAGTTTATCTAATTTATTCTTTATGATAGCAGCTCCAGATGGTGCAAATAATACACATTTAGAGGTATTATCAAGATTATCTACAATACTTATGGATGAGGAATTTAAAAATAGTTTAATAAATTCAACAAGCGTAGATGAATTTTTATCATTAATAGACAAAAAAGAAACTGAAAAGTTCCCAGAAGAATCAAAAGAAGTTAAAACTCATAACGAATCTCAAAATATTAAAGAAAATAATAAATATCCTGAGGTCTTAGCCGTAACTGCTTGTCCAACAGGTATAGCGCATACATTTATGGCAGCAGAAAACTTAAATAATAAGGCTGAAGAAAAAGGAATAACAATAAAAGTTGAAACTAATGGTTCTGGTGGAGTAAAAAACGCTTTAACAAAAGAAGAGATAGAACATGCAAAATGCATAATTGTTGCAGCTGATAAAAAAGTTCAAATGAATAGATTTGATGGCAAAAAAGTTATAATAACTAAAGTTGCAGATGGAATACATAAAGCCGATGAATTATTAGATAGAGCAATAAAAGGTTATGCTCCTGTATATCATGCTGATGGAGTAAGTAATGATTCAGAAGAAAGTACAGATGAAAAAGAGAGTTTAGGAAGAAAATTTTATAAAGATTTGATGAATGGCGTATCTCATATGTTACCATTTGTTGTAGGTGGAGGTATATTAATAGCAATAGCATTTTTACTAGATGATTACAGCATAAATCCAGCTAACTTCGGTAAAAATACTCCGATTGCAGCATTCTTTAAAACTGTAGGTGAACAAGCATTTGGATTTATGTTACCTATATTAGCAGGTTATATTGCAATGAGTATAGCTGATAGACCAGGTTTAGCAGTAGGTTTTGTAGGTGGAGTTATCGCAAAAGATGGATATACTTTTACAAATGTAATGGATTTTGCAAATTCTAATCCAATAAGTTCAGGATTTTTAGGTGCTTTATTAGCAGGTTTTGTAGCAGGATATATAGTACTTTTACTTAAAAAGATATTCTCTAAATTACCAGAATCACTAGAAGGTATAAAACCAGTATTACTTTATCCAGTCTTCGGTATATTATTAATGGCGATATTTATGATGGCTGTCAATCCAATAATGGGTGCAATAAATACAGGGCTTAACAACTTCTTATCATCAATGAGTGGAAGTAGTAAGATATTATTAGGTTCTGTATTAGCTGGAATGATGGCTGTTGATATGGGTGGACCATTTAACAAAGCTGCATATGTATTTGGTACTGCACAACTTACAGTTGCAAATGCAGGACCTGAACAATTTGAAATAATGGCAGCAGTTATGATAGGCGGTATGGTACCTCCTATAGCAATAGCACTTGCAACTACATTCTTTAAAGATAGATTTACTGAAAGTGAAAGAAAATCAGGTATAGTAAATTATGTAATGGGATTATCATTTATAACAGAAGGTGCAATACCATTTGCAGCAGGAGACCCAGCAAGAGTAATACCATCTTGTGTAGTAGGTTCAGCAATAGCTGGTGCATTATCAATGGCATTTAGCTGTGGATCTAGAGCTCCTCATGGAGGAATATTTATATTACCAGTTATAAGTAATCCACTAATGTATTTTGTAGCATTAGTAATAGGTTCAGTAGTTGGAGGATTAATACTAGGATTATTAAAAAAGAAAAAAGTAAGTTAATTAGTTAATTAGGTTAAATTGATAAAATACAAATTAACTCATATATAAACACAACCCTTGATGCCACGAGTTTTACTCGTGGCAAATTTTATTTATACAAAATTAATAAATATATTTTCTAATATTGGAAACAATACAATAGTATAAAAAATTAAGGAAAAGGTGTTTAATATGGAAAATTCATTTTGGATAATAAATAATCAAGGTGAAAGTTATCCCACTTTAGATAAAGATATAGAAATAGACTACTTAATAGTAGGAGCAGGCCTTACAGGCCTTCATACAGCCTATATGTTAAGCAAAGAAAATAAACAAACAATAGTTATAGAGTCAGATAAAGTTGGATATGGTTCATCTGGAAGAAATACTGGAAAAATAACATCATCACATGGATTGATTTACGAAAATATAAGCAAAAAATATGGAAAAGAAAAGGCAAGACTTTACTATGAAGCTAATGAAGATGGACTTAAATTAATTAAAGATATAGTAAAAAAATACGATATAGATTGCAATTTTGAAAATTTGCCTAATTACATATTTACTGAAGACGAAGACTATTTAAATCAACTAAAAAATGAATATAAAATCTGTGAAAAACTACAAATACCATACGAATATTTAAATAGTATAGAAGACTTTCCTCTAGATATAAAAGGCGCCCTTAAATTAGACAATCAAGCTCAATTTAATTCTAAAAAATATATGGATAGTCTAGCAAAAGTTATTTCAGAAAAAGGTGTTGAAATATATGAGAATACACCAGTAGTAGGACTTGAAAAACATAAAGATTTTTATATTGTAAAGACAAGAAACGATAAAACAATTAAGGCTAAATCAGTTGTAATAGCATCATCAAATATATGGCATGATGAATTAGGACTTTATTTTACAAAAGAGCAGGCATATAGATCATATTTAACTGTTTCAAAGCTAAATAAACCTATCGCAAAAGGCATGTTTATAAATATAGAAAAGCCATCAAAAACTGTAAGAACGTATACTGATGGAGATAAATCTTATTTAGTATGTGGAGGCTTTGACCACAAAACTGGTAAATGCGATAATGAAAATGACATATTTAACGATATTGTAGAATTTGCAAAGAATAACTTCAAAATAGGAACATTAGAATATAAATGGTCTACACAAGATTATATAACAACCGACAACATACCTTATATAGGCCATATAAGCAAAGATGAGCCCGATATATATATTGCTACGGGATTTTGTAAGTGGGGCATAAGTACATCCGCTGTTGCAGGTATCGTTATAACCGATTTAATTTTAAATAATAAATCAAAATACCAAGAATTGTTTGACCCATCTAGAACAGGAAGTTATTTAAACTTAAACTACTTAAAAGAAAATACCATTATGGCTTATGACTATATAAAAGGCAAAATTAAAAAGGGAAGTATGGAGCTAGATATACAAAAAGAAGAGGGAAAAGTAGTAGTTATAGATGGGGATAAATATGGAGCATATAGAGACAAAAATGGGAAATTATTTGTTGTGGATATAACATGCACACATTTAGGATGTGAACTAAAGTTCAATAGTTTTGAAAAAAGCTGGGATTGTCCATGTCATGGGTCTAGGTTTAATTATGACGGAAGTATCTTAAATGGACCAGCACTTAAACCATTGAAATTGCTTGGAATGGGGGATAATGATATTGACCCTGATTTAGTATAAGATTATTATAGTAGCAAGAGTATGTCTTAAATCACGGAATTTTATAGACAAATTTAAATCTTTAAAGATTAAATCTGGAAAAATAGATTAAATATAAAAAATTGGGGAATTTATAAAATATAAAAGAAGTATGGAAGGAGTAGTGTTGTTACTACAACACTAAATAAAAAATGTTTAGCATTATAGGATTAATTTTATCACTTGCACTCATTATGTTTTTAGCATATAAAGGGTATTCAACAATAATCACAGCACCAATAGTAGCACTATTAACACTTATAGTAACTACTGGTTTTGATAGCCACCTAATGGCATCTTATACAGAAGTATATATGTCAGGCTTTTCGAGTTTTGTAAAAAATTACTTCCCGTTATTTATGACAGGAGCCATATTTGCTATATTAATGGAAAAAGCAAATTATGCAAAATCTATTTCTCATTTTATAACAAAAAAATTAGGTAGCGACAAGGCGATATTATCTATAGTTTTATCGGGAGCGCTACTTACATATGGAGGAGTTTCTTTATTTGTAGTTGCTTTTATATCATATCCTATAGCGAGGAGTTTATTTAAAGAAGCAGATATTCCAAAAAGGCTTATTCCTGGATGTATTGCATTAGGTTCATTTACTTTTACAATGACAGCAGCTCCAGGCTCACCAGAAATTCAAAATGTTATCCCAATGAAGTACTTTGGAACAGATGCTTTTGCAGCACCGTTACTTGGTATAATTGCAAGTTTGTTAATGTTAGGATTAGGAATGATTTATTTAAGTAGAGAAGCTAAAAAAGCTAGAAATAATCATGAAGGATATGGAGATTATATAGAAAATGAAAAATTAACTGATGAAAAACTACCAAATATACTTGTGGCAATTGTACCTATTTTAATTATATTTGCATCAAACTTATTTTTCTCAAAAGCATATTATCCTTCAGTTGATGGAGCCTATTTAGAAAAGTTTAATACAACTTTAGGTAATGTATCTGGAACATGGAGTGTTATAATTTCAATAGTTATAGCAGACTTATTTTTAGT
Source organism: uncultured Intestinibacter sp. (assembly GCF_902468165.1). Taxonomy (NCBI): domain Bacteria; kingdom Bacillati; phylum Bacillota; class Clostridia; order Peptostreptococcales; family Peptostreptococcaceae; genus Intestinibacter; species uncultured Intestinibacter sp. The sequence continues at coordinate 2,626 of NZ_CABQXJ010000061.1, read as the reverse complement.
TATTACTAATTTTAAAAAAATCAAAAACATAAAAAGTGTTTTAGATGAAGGTGTTACTAATTCTTTTAGACCTTTATTAAATTCATCAGCAATTGTTGGGTATGGCAGTGTGATTAAATCATTGGCTATTTTTTCAGTAGTTCAAAATTTTGTATTTAATATTTCGTCAAATCCTATAATATCAGAAGCCTTATCTGTAAATTTAATTTGTGGACTTACAGCATCTGCTTCTGGAGGATTAACAATTACTTTAGATGCTTTAGCACCTACTTATCTGCAAATGGCGAGTGATTTAAATATTTCACCTGAAATTTTACATAGAATAGCTTCTCTAGCTTGTGGAGGTCTTGATACATTGCCTCATAATGGAGCAGTTATTACAACCCTAGCTATTTGTGGTCTTACTCACAAAGAATCATACAAGGATATATTTGTAACATCTGTATTAATTCCGATAATTGTAACAGCTATAATTGTAATAGGTGTGAGTATATATATTTAAAATAAATGTAAGCCAGAAATTTTTATAACTTTCCTGGCTTATTTTATTATCTTAAATATATCTTTTAACAATTTCCTCAAATAGAGGCTTAATTTCTTTTAAATCATCTATTTCATCAAAGTCATATTTGATAGTGTCTTTGTTTTCATTAGATAATAACAAACAAATAACTAAGAATAAATTAAGGTTTTTATTATAAGGTAAAAACGGACAAAATCGTTAGCGCCATGAACAAAGTGAATTTTAAGCAACGGACGAAGTCGTTGGCGCAATGAACGAAGTGAATTTTCGTTAAAACTTATTTTACTATTCAACAATTTGTAATATTTTTTTAAAAAAATCATGTAAAAATAATGATATAATACAAATGTTAAATTTTATTAAATAATTAAAATAAATCTGTAGATATTAGATTTTAAAATATATAAATTATTCAGGAGGATAGAATGTTCAATAAAAAGAAAAAGGTAGAAGATACTTCTAAAGAAATAAATAAAGATTTAGAAGATAATAATCAAGAAACTAAAGAAACACCAAATAAAGTTGTAATTATGACAGAAGATGAGAAAAAAGAGCGAAAAATAATGAAAAAAGTAGCGCTAGTATGTGCTTTAGTTGCTGTAGTTGGAGGAGCTTTCTATGGAGGTTTATCATATGGAAGAGTTTTACCTGCAAGCCATAGATATTATTCTAATAGCGAAGTTTATGCAAGTGTCGGTGATAGCAAAATAACAGGAAAAGATTTAAAAAGTGTTATGGAACCTATTTTTTATGCAAATGGGTTACAAAAACTAACTGAGTCACAAATTTCTACATATGAATCGACAATGTTGGAGTACTTAGTAAATATCGAGGTTTTATATAAAGAAGCTAAAGAAAACAATGTTGAAATAACAGATGACCAAGTACAAGAAAATTATGATACTACTATAGCAAATATCAATTCTCAGTACAATTTAACAGAAGATGAGTACTTTGAAAAATTCAATCTTACAGAAGATAAATTAAAAGAGCGTATAAAAAAGGAATTAATGGGTGCTAAATATCTAGAAGAATATAGCGAGGTAAGTGAAGAAGAGGCAAAAAATTATTATGAAAAGAATCAAGATGATTTCCAACAAATTCGTGCATCACATATATTAATTTCAAATTATGACAGCAGTAATAAAAAACTGAGCGATGAACAAATAGAAGAAAACAAAAAAACTGCAGAAGCTGTTTTAAAAATGGCATTAGATGGAGACGACTTTGCAACATTGGCAAAAGAGTATTCTGATGACTCTAGTGCATCTAGTGGAGGGGATTTAGGATATTTTACAGAAGATGAAATGGTAAGTGCTTTTTCAAAAGCTGCATTTTCATTAAAAATAGACGAAATATACCCAGAGGTTGTAGAGACGAGTGCGGGATATCATATAATAAAGAAAACTGGTGAAAAAGTACAAGATTTTGATGATGTTAAAGATGATCTAATAAGTACATTAGAAAAGACAAAACAAACTACTTTAATGAAAGATTTATATACAAAATACGATGTTCAATTAAAAAGTTAATAGAAAAACATAAAGCATTATCTTTAAATAATTTAAAATTTAGATAATGCTTTTATATTGTAAAATTGTGATGTATTATTTAATTAAATGGAAATAAAATTTAAGGGGGATATACAAATGATAAGAAGAAAAGATGAATTGACAAAGGTTGTTGGTCCTATAGAAGGGGGAAAAGGAAACATAACTCGTGAATTGTTGATAGAAGGGGATGAGCTAAAAAATCAAGCTAAAGTATTTGCAAAATTAAGTGTTCCAGTTGGCGGTTCAGTTGGATTACATGAACATAATAAGGACTATGAGGTTTACTATATATTAAGTGGCAAGGGAGAAGTTTTAGATGGTGATAAAATAGTAGAAGTAAATGAAGGAGATGTTGTATACGCCATTAATACTAAACACTATATCGAAAATATAGGAGATGAAGAATTAGTATTTTTAGCTGTTATAATAAATTTATAAAATAAATAAAACTGTAGAAATATATAAGTCTATTTCTACAGTTTTATTTATTCTAAAGAAATTATATATTATCTGGTTTGTGGATAATGTATAATTTCCAACCTATTAACTA
>NZ_CABQXJ010000060.1:0-19434 GCF_902468165.1 uncultured Intestinibacter sp. | reverse complement strand
TTAAGTAATGCATTACCTACTCCCCATCTATCTTGGTGACGAGATACACCTCTTAGTGGATATTCTTCTCCATTTAATATAAATCCGTTTTCTGGATGTATTTCAAAAGTACGGCACCCAAATCTTGTGCTTACATTGTCTAAAACTTCATCTTCTGATTTTAAATAAACTTCTGCAGTATAAAGATATGGATCTTTTCTACCATGCCATAAATGTACGTTTTCTATTTCTAAAGATGCTACAGTTTGTGAAGCAGGTGTTTCTTGCTGTGCAACAATATTTCCTTCTACATCTTTTAATATATATATTAATTTTTGATTTTCTTTTACATTTTTAACGAGTACTTCAACTTCAACTTTAGCATTTTCGCCTACTACTTCTGGAGTTACTTTTATTCCAGGTGCTCCATAGTATTCTAAATCAAAGTGTGATTCATTTACTGCTATTATATTTACATTACGATAAAGTCCACCGTAGAATGTAAAGTCTGCATTTTGTGGATATACTCTATCATTTGCAGAGTTATCTAATTCGAACACAAATAAGTTTTTATCTTCTAATACATCTGTTATATCAACTCTCCAAGTTGAATAACCTCCATCATGGTTAGCTAATTTTTTACCATTTACATATAATATTGCTGAAGAATTTGCCCCTTGTATTTCTAAGAAATATCTATCAGCCTTTGGTAAATCCATTTTTTCAAGTTCTTTTGCATAGAAAGCAGTTCCTCTATAAAGGTCATTTCCACCATCTTGTCCATCTATATTGTTCCAAGTATGAGGTAGGTTAACCCAATTCCATCTTTCAGGCATTGTAGTTGGTGCTTCTACAGCTTCTTTAGAAAATCCCCATTTAGTATTAAAATTATATATTTGTCTCATATATATTTCCCCCTTATTTTTATCTCAAAACAAAATACATATTCTAATTTCATTGAAGTTATAATACATATTTTTATATTGCAAGTACTGACTGCAATATATTTAACAAATGTTTTGAATTTGTTATTTTTTATAACGATATGTTAATTGTATCACAAAAAAAGGTTTTCATAATACTTAAATCCGATTATAATATTCACATATACGTTTTTTTAAAAATTTTTTATTATATATTATATAACTATAAAGGAGATTGTTTTATGCAAACAGATATTTTAGATTTTACAATAAAATTATTATCAAAATGTATTCCTGTGAAAGTACGTAAATTCAAAAAATCAACATTAGAATCACTTCGTACAGAAGGATATTCTGATTTTTCATCAATGATAAATTATCATCTTACAAAATGTTTAAAAATTTACCTTAATCAATGCGGAAGTTCGGTAATTACAAATATAACTACACCATTTAATACTCAGTATTACACACTATGCATCTCAGAAAATCGTGATGAACATCTTATGATTGGTCCATTTTTAGAAAATCCTATTACAGGTAATTTAGTTTATGAAATTATAAGCAATTTACAACTCAGCTTAGATTATGCTGCAAAACTAAAACTATATTATCAGTCAGTTCCTTCTATAGATTCTGCTGAGATATTTGAAATTTTATATACTATTAATGAATATATTACTAAGAGTTCTATTCCACCCAAAATAAATAATTTAGACTTAAGTATTTTGTCTAAACAAGATTCAAGCTATGATATTTTTACAGAAGAGATGAATCGAACTTCTATGTATAAAATACTTGAGGAAAGATACATATCAGAAGGAAAACTTTTATCTTATATTACAAAAGGAGATTTAAATCGTGCACAAGCTCATCTTGAAAAATATAGTTCAAGCCTAAGTGATATTAATAATGCATCTGATTCAATAAGAGATACAAAAAATTTATTATTAAGTGGTAATACTTTATTCCGTAAAGCCTCACATATGGGCGGTGTTCCCCCTATATATTTAGATGAGTTATCAAGAAAATGGGCAAAAAAAATAGAACATGCACCATCTTTTGAAACATTAAATAATTTCCCTCAAGAAATGGTTCGTTCTTATTGTTTATTGACAAAAAAACATTCACTATCTCAGTTTTCTCCTACTGTAAAAGCTACTTTTACTTTTATAAATTTAAACCTATCATCAAACCTCTCTGTTAAGAAAGTTGCCAATGAAATAGGTTTATCTCCTGATCACCTTACAAGATTATTTAAAAAAGAAACTGGGTTTAATATTATTACATTTATTAATAAAAAACGAATTGATACTTCTCTTGAATTATTAAAAACTACGGACTTGTCCATAGCCGAAATAGGAGATTTGATTGGACTTAATAATACATCTTATTTTTATACATTATTTAAAAAGGAAACAGGTATGTCTCCAAAACAGTATCGAGATAGTTTAAGTTCAAAATAAAAAATGTTACTATTGTATAGAATCAAATTTATACAATAATTAAAATTAATAATTACAATAGAAAAGGGCTTTTTAAGCCCTTATTTATTATCTTAAAACATATCAATAATTTTTTAATCAAATGGTTGTTCTTCTAATACCCATGGTAATTCAATATTTGTTACTTGTGCAATAAAGTATGGTTTTGACATACCTGTATTAACATAAATATGTGCATCAGTATCATGTCTATATAATATTATAACTGCATCTTCATCATATAATACAGTCTTATCTTCAAATAATTCGCCTTTAACTGAATAGTAACTTTCGTAAATACGCTTATCTCCTTTTTCATTCCAACAAAAATCTATTATTTCTAATGGATAATCTACATTAATACCTAGCTCAGCTAATACCTTTGTTGCTTTTGGATATTCTTTTTCAAAAGTTTTTAAATAATTTTTGCAATACATACACTGACAATGTTCATTATATGTATCTAAATACGAATTGGTCGCTTCTACATCAACATTATATTTCAACTTAATTTCCTCCTTAATTTGTCTTTGTACGCTCTATATATTTTGTATCTTATCATTAATTCTAATATTTACAATATTAATTTACAATATCATTATATATGTCAATAAATATAAACTACTCACTCTACTAAAAATCCAATTTTAAATAATTGAAATTAGTTATAAAAAATGTTATTCTATCAAAAGTAAATTCGCCAAAAGACCGTTAAAATATGGCGATTTTTTTAAATAATAAAGAGAGGTAATTATATGATAAAATTTGAAAAATTATCGTACTCATTCCCACAAAGGGACTTATATAATAATGTTTCATTTACATTAGAAGAAGGTCAACATTGTGCTTTTATAGGTGCAAGTGGTAGTGGAAAAAGTACACTTATAGATATAATCATGGATCCAGAAAAATACTTATTTGATGGTAAGTTAGAAATGGAGCCAAACTTAAAAATCGGATATGTAAGCCAATTCACTCAAAGAGACAAAGCAAATGATATAACTGTTTTTGAGTATATTGCAGAAGAATTTATAAAACTTGAAAATGAAATAGCTACTCTTTGTGCTGAGATGGGAACTACTGACGATATAGAAACTGTATTAGAAAAATATCAAGAAGCTTTAGATGCATTTGATGCAATCGATGGTGATAATTATGAAAATAATATCAACAAGAAATTAAATATAGCTGACTTCGGTAATCACAGAGATAGAATGATTTCTGAACTTAGTGGTGGGGAATTTAAACTTATCCAAGTAATAAAAGAAATACTTAATAACCCAGATTTAATGATTATGGATGAACCTGATGTATTCTTAGACTTTGAAAATCTTAATGCATTAAAAAACTTAATTAATTCTCATAAAAAAACTATCTTAGTAATTACACATAATAGATATTTATTAAACCATTGCTTCAATAAAATTATTCATCTTGAAAATACTGAACTTCAAGAATTTGATGGAAGATATATTGACTATAACTTCTCTCTTCTTCAAACTAAAATTGAATTACAAGAGATGGCAATGGCTGATGAAGAAGAAATAGCTAGAAATGAAGCATTAATCGAAGTATTAAGAGAAAAAGCAACTTATAATGCAGATGCTTCTAGAGGTAGAGCATTAAAAGCTAGAGTTAAAATTCAAGAAAGATTAGAAGCAAATAGAATCAAACATCCATTTGTAGATATAAAACAACCTTACATTAACTTAGAAACTAATAATGAAATTGAAGAAACTATAGCCTTAAAAACATCTGATTTTGGTATTTCATTTGATGAAACACTTTTAGAAAATGTTAACTTTGAAATAAAATCTACTGATAAAGTAGCTATAGTTGGTACAAACGGCGTTGGAAAAACTACTTTATTAAGACAAATATTCAAAAATAATAATGAATCTATTAAAATAGATGAAAATATTAAATTAGCATATTTATCTCAAATGCAAAGTGAAGTAGTAAACGAATCTAACACAATACTTCAAGAATTCTATGATGTTGGTTTTGAAACTTATGGTGAAATAAGAAGATATCTTGGAAGATATGGATTTGATTCAGATATTCTTACACAAAAAATAGATTCTTTATCTGGTGGAGAAAAAAATATCCTTCAACTAGCTAAAGTTTCTGCTAGTAAAGCAAATATGTTACTAATGGATGAACCTACAAGCCACTTAGATATTTATTCGCAAATGGCTTTAGAAAAAGCTATACAAAATTATAAAGGTGCTATATTAATGGTTTCTCATGATTACCACTTCATAGTTAACTGTGCAGATTATGTTCTTCTTATTGAAGATAAAACAGTAAGAAAAGTAAGTATGCGTAAATTTAGAAAAATGATTTATGCTAATCACTTTGACAAAGACTATCTACAAATTGAAGAAAAGAAAAAATCTCTTGAGATGCAAATTGCTTATGCATTAAAAGATACTGATTTTGAGCGTGCAAGAACTCTATCTGAGAAATTAGAAGAAATAATTAAATCACTTTAAATACTATCCCCTTATGATTTATTAATTTAAAAATCATAAGGGGTATTTTTATATATTTATTAAAAAAATATATGCTCCAATTATTAACTATTTTATATTTTTTGTATACCTAAATCAATTTTTTTGGTATTATATATAGGTATGTGTATACAAAGTACATTAATTAATATATTTTTATAGGAGGTTTCACGATGAATAACGAAACAAAAGTTAAAGTTGTAACTGCTGATCCTTCAGCATTAGGACTTTTCGGATTAGCAATAATAACATTAGTAGCTTCATCTCAAAAACTTGGATTAACTAATGGTGTATCTCTAGTTTTCCCATGGGCTATATTCTTAGGAGCAAGTGCTCAATTAATGGCATCAATAAATGATTTCAAACACAACAATACATTCGGTGCAACTGCATTCGGTGCTTATGCATTCTTCTGGTATGCAGTAGGATTCACTTGGTTAATGCAAAACGGTGTGTTCGGAGAAAAATTAGCTGCTGCTTGTGATACAAAACAATTAGGATTCGCTTACTTAGGATACCTAATATTCACTATATTCATGACTATAGGAGCTATGGAAACTCATAAAGTATTATTCACTATATTTGTTCTTATAGACTTCTTATTCATAGGATTAACATTAACTTCATTCGGAATAATGGAGCATGCAACTCATATGTTAGCTGCTTACTCTGAATTAGCTATAGCTATAGTTTCATTCTATGGATGTGGTGCTGCAGTATTAAATACTCACTTCGGAAGAGTATTCTTACCAGTTGGTAAACCATTTGGAATATTTAAAAAATAATAATTTTTATATATAGGGCTATTGTTGAAACAAATCAAATTTGTTTGCAATAGTCCTTTTTATATGCATATAAAAAGAGATGCCACATTCGCTGTGACATCTCTTAAGTTTTTAGTCATATACACATTCCCTAGTTATTACTTTGCAAATAGTCATTAAAATTATTTTTATATTAAATAGTGTGTTTTTATTTTGATAATAATACCTTTCAAATTCTATTTTTTCATATGTATCAATACTATCTCTACCATTTATTTGAGCCCACCCTGTAAGCCCTGGTAAATTTTCATCTATTTTATATTTTTTCCTTAATGATATTAGATTTGTCTCTTCAGGTATTACAGGTCTATATCCTATAAAAGACATTTCTCCTTTTATGATATTAATAAGTTGTGGCAACTCATCTAAACTAGTTTTTCTTAGGTATTTTCCTATTTTAGTTATATTCTCGCTTATTAATTCATTACTAGGTACGCTTCTATGGGAATTATCAGACATAGTTCTAAACTTATATATATAAAATATTTTGCTGTTTTTTCCTATTCTTTTTTGCTTAAATAATATTTCATCTTTAGAATCTAGTCTTACTATTATAGCTATTAATAATAATAATGGTGATAATATTATTAACATTATTAAAGCTAGGCATCTTTCAAATATATTAACTATTATAATCCCCCCTAAAAACTTCTTTATATATCTTTTTAATTAAACATGTTTGCTTTGTTTTCGAACTTATCTATTATAGCATCTACAATGTACTTACTTGCATGTCCATCTCCATATGGATTGCTAGATTTAGACATCCTGCTATATTCAACCTCATCTTCTAAAAGTTGTTTGGTTAATTGATATATAGTTTCTTCTTCTGTTCCTGCTAATTTAAGAGTTCCTGCTTGAACTCCTTCTGGTCTTTCTGTTGTATCTCTAAGTACTAAAACCGGTTTTCCTAAAGATGGAGCCTCTTCTTGTATTCCTCCACTATCAGTCATTATTATATGTGATTTATTTAAGAAATTGTGGAAATCTAAAACTTCTAACGGTTCTATTAAGTGTACTTTTTCATTTTCTCCTAATACTTCATTAGCGATTCCTCTTACTATTGGATTTAAGTGTACTGGATAAACTACTTGAATTCCATCAAACTCTTCTATGATTCTTTTGATAGCTTTAAACATATTTCTCATAGGTTCTCCTAAGTTTTCTCTTCTATGAGCTGTTAAAAGAATCATTTTATCTTGTCCTATTTTTTCTAATACAGGATGTGTATAATCTTCTCTTACTGTAGTTTTTAATGCATCTATAGCTGTATTACCTGTTACATATATATCTTTTGCAGTTTTATTTTCTTTTAATAAATTATTCTTAGATACTTCAGTTGGTGAAAAATGCATATCAGCTATAATTCCAGTCGCCTGTCTATTCACTTCCTCTGGAAATGGTGAATATTTGTCATATGTTCTTAGTCCAGCTTCCACATGTCCCACAGAAACTTGATTGTAAAAAGCAGTTAAACTTCCTGATAAAGTCGTTGTTGTATCCCCATGAACTAAAACTATATCTGGTTTAACTTCTTTTATTACTTCATCTAACTTTTGCATAGCTCTTGTTGTTATTTCTGTTAATGTTTGACCTTGTTTCATAATATTTAGGTCATATTGTGGTTTTATATCAAATGTATCTAATACCTGATCTAACATTTGACGATGTTGTGCTGTTACACAAACTATACTTTCTATATTTTCCCTACTATCTAATTCCTTAACCAATGGAGCCATTTTAATAGCCTCTGGTCTTGTCCCAAATATGGTCATTACTCTTATCATAAACTTATTTCCCTTTTTTGTCTTTTCACAATTTATTCTCAATTAAATTGTAGACATCTCCCTTTTTATATTTTGTATTATATTTTCTTTATGCAATATTTTTCTTTTTATGTTTATGAGGGGTTTTTACCCACGTACTTTGGTTTCTCCACTTCATAAGTCCAACAATTTGTGTATAGATATATGTTATTCCTACTACAAATACTCCACAAATCATCTTTATTGGATTAATTTTTATTGATCCATCTATATAATTTGCATATATCGGTAATCCTATATAAGAATAGAAAGATAATATGAATCTCAATATATTTGTTGGCATTATCCATTTTAGAATAAACATACCCAATCCACTTAATGTTGCCCATGGATATCCTAACACAATTCCTATATTCAACACTAAACTAAGTACTATTGCAATTAATAATATACCTATTTGTACTGCTTTCCCCATTCCAAATAAATATATCAATTGATCAATATATCTAAAATTAAACTTAGATTTTACAAATCCCTTTAATAAACTCCCAAAATTATTAAAGGCTACATACCAGTGACCCTGACACCAACGAATTCTTTGTTTTATACTTACTTTTAGTGTATCTGGTTTTTCATCATAAATTCTTGTGAAGTGATTCCATGAAACTCTTCCTCCAGATTTAAATATCTCTATAGACATCTCTAAATCCTCAACTAGTGATTTATAACAAAATCCACCTGTATTTATTAACCAATCCATTCTAACTGCAAACCCAGTTCCACCTATAGCATTATTTAAGCCTAATCTTTTTTTAGATAATTGGAAAAATCTATTCATTATATTATAAGATATAGCATATCCTACAGATATTATTGATTGTGCATTTTTACTATCTAAATAAGTCTGTATTGCTTCTGGCTTTCCTTCATATAACCATTGAGAGTTTATCTCTCTCAAGATATTACTATCTACATGGTTATCTGCATCTAAAATTAATAACATATCATATTTTTCTTTTAACTTTTCGAATCCCAATGCTCTTAATGCATATTGAAGTCCTGCTGATTTCCCCACACCTTCTCTTTGGAATTTCTTTTCTATTGTATCTATATGCATAGTTCCTCGTTTATCACATAGCTCTCCTGTTCTATCTGTCGAGTTATCATTAACAACATATAAATCAAATAATTCTTTCGGATAATCTATTTTTTCCAGATTTTCTAAGGTACTTTCTATAACATCCTCTTCATTATGTGCTGCTACTAAAATTAAAAACTTAGCTTCTGGATCAAATTCTGTATAATATTTTTCTAATTTTTTATATCCGAATATTGAAAGGAATACTGAATATGTCTCTATAACAAAGCAGTATACAGACATTATCCCTACTAATACAAATAAAACCTCTAACATTTATAACTTTACTCCTTTAAATATTTTTACTTAAATATAAACCTTTTACTTCTGAGATATAGATATCCTTCATACACATAAGAACAAATTTAATACTTTTTGTGAATCTTTTTATTCTTATTGGCTCCTTTAATATTCTATATAACCATTCTAAGTTAATATTTATTATCCAAGATGGTGCTCTTTTTGTAGTTTCTGATATTACATCAAAACTCCCTCCTACACCCATAAAAATTTTGCATGGTAGTTCATTCATATATTTTGTTATAAATATTTCCTGTTTTGGTGCCCCCATTGCAACGAATATAATTGTAGGCTGTTTTGATTTTATATCATTAATAATATGATTACAGTTGTCTATATCGATGTATCCATGATGATACCCCGCAATGTTAATATTTTTATATCTCTCTCGTATATTTTTTATAAAAATATTTAAAACATCATCACTTGCACCTAAAAAATATACACTGTCATCCTTATCCAATTTATTCAGTAATTCCATAAATAAATCTATTCCGGCGATTTTTTGTATATTATGTCCCTTTAATCTTAAAGGTTTAATTACTCCTATTCCATCTGGAATTATAACTGAATTTTGAGATGTAAAATTATCATATATAAGTTCATTATAAAAACCATTATATAATACCTCTGGATTACCTGAAATTACATGGACCTTCTCCCTTGTAGCTATTATCTTATTTATAGCTTCATCCATTGTTCCATTGAATATTCTATATCCGCATAAAAAGCTCATTTTTTCCCCTTTCTATAAATATATACAATTTTTCGCCATTAACACTATATCATACATATTATGTAGAAATTTGTAATTTCTTGCAAAAAAATAAAAATATTTAATATTTATTTTTCCCAGAATGTACTAAATTTTTAATAATAATTTATTTATATATTTTAATTATGATATGCATCATATATTTATTTCAAAACTCTTGTTGTTTTTCTTCTTCAAGAGTAATATATTATTCTTAAAAAATAATACTAAGAAATGGTGATACTATGAATAAAATTACTGATATTAGAGTTACTAAAACTAATATAGCAATAAGAAAAGCATTTATTGAAATTATGGAAGAAGAAGGATTCTCAAAATTAAATGTAAAAAAAATTATAGATAGAGCAAAAATAAATAGAAGTACATTTTATGCACACTACATGGATAAATATGATTTACTAGAAAAAATAGAGGATCAATTTTTAAATGGTTTAAAAGATATTGAGATCCCTGTCCCTGAAGAAGTAATTATAGAAAAAAGTTTTTCAACAGAATACTTTTTGACACATGTAGAATTTGTTATATCTTACTTAAAAGAGAACGGAAAATTAATGACATTATTGATGAGTGACAAAGGAGATCCTGCTTTTTCAAATAAATTAAATGAAGTGTTAAAGCAAATTTGGTTAGATAAGAAAATTACAGATAAATTATCTATTCCTCAAAATTATGCAATTGCAGCAGTTACTGGAATGATAACTAGTGTTATTGTAGAATGGGTAAAATCTGACTTTAAAGAAAGTGAAAAAGAATTTGAACAAATTGTAATAAAAATTATTAAAGATATACCTCGTAACATATTAATTTAATATTTTTTCATTACTACCTCCTAACCAACATTTTTAAAGTTTTTGTTGGTTGCCTTTAAAATATAACTTTATTATACTTAAGTTGTTAGATAATCAACACGTGTCGGTTAAATAAAATATGGAGGTATTAAAATGAATTTTTTTAGACATAACTGGTATAAAATAGGTTTATTTATTGGAATTATAACCGCTATAACATTACCATTTTATTGGAGTGATATCAACATAGTCCAACGTTTACTTCTATTAAACTTTATTGCAATGACAGTACATCAATTTGAGGAATTTGGATATACCGGTGGAGTTCCATATTTAATGAACGTAGAACAATGCCATAGTGAACATCCTGACCGTTATCCTCAAAATGCTAATGCTGTAATGATTGGAAATGTTGCTACAACTTATATCTTCTATCTGTTACCTGTATTCTTCCCAAACCAAATTTGGTTTGGATTAGGTGGAGTAATAATCGGTTTATTACAAATAACTGCTCATGGTAAACTAAGTATGATGTTAAAATCTATATATGCACCAGGTAATTTAGCAGTATTTTTAGGTCATATTCCTATTGGCATTTACTTTATATATTATGGTGTAACTCATAATCTAATCTCTGGACTTGATTGGATATTAGCAATTGGAGTATTTCTGTTTGTAGGAGTAGTAATAGTTGGTCTACTTGGCTATAAAATACTTGCTGATAAAAATTCACCTTATCCATTTACTAAAGAAGAAATGTCTAGGCCTTGGGTAATTAATAGAATGTCTAAAATTAAAGGACAAAAATAAATATTAATTTATAAATAAACCAAAAGCTAAGTTCAAACACTTAGCTTTTTACCTACTTTTTAACACTATCTGTTACTTATGATACGGTTCTCCATTATTTATTCTATAAGCTCTATAGACTTGCTCTAATAAAATTAATCTCATTAATTGATGTGGGAATGTCATTTTTGAGAAAGATAACTTATAATCTGCTCTTGATAAAACTTCATCTGAAAGACCTAACGAACCACCAATTACGAAAGTTATGTTACTTACACCCCTTACACCTAATTTATTTATAGTCTGTGCAAGTTCTTCTGATGATAAATTTTTTCCATCTATTGCAAGAGCTATAACATAGCTATTATCTTTTATCTTAGATAGAATTTTCTTCCCTTCTTTTTCTTTTATAATTAACATTTCTTTATCACTTAGATTTTCTGGAGCTTTTTCATCCTCTAGCTCTATTATTTCTAATTTGCAATATTTAGATAATCTTTTTTTGAATTCATCTATACCTAATTTCAAATATTTTTCTTTAATTTTTCCGACGCATACTATATTTATTCTCATATAATCTATACTACTTTATATAAGTAGCATTTCCTCCTTTATATATTATCGTTCCTTTTTTATTAAATGTTAAAATGCTTTATTCTACATTTAAATAATCCTATTTGATTATATTATACCAATTTGCTTTTGTATATATTTTAAAATACAAGATTTATTGCAATAGTTAGAAATAAACAAAAATTCACATACTTATCCACATATCCACAGTTGATAATTAGAAAACAGTGGATAAATATTTATTTTACTAACTATTTTTATAATTTTAAACCTCTAATGTATAAATAAAATATTAAAAAATCCGCCAAATATAGTGGCGGACGATTTTTTTAATATTTTATTTATAATAATGCAATTAATGATTCAACATCTTCTCTTTTTGTAGCCCAGCTTGTTGCAAATCTGACTACTGTATGTGAATCATTGTATTTTTCCCAAAAACTAAATCTAACGTATTTTGATAGTTCATTCATTTTACTATTTTCTAATATGATAAATTGCTGGTTTGTAGGTGAATCTAAGTAAAACTTATATCCTTTATCAGCTAGTCCTTTTTTTAATAGTTCTGCCATATCTATTGCATTTTTTGCTATATCAAAATAAAGATTATCTGTAAATAATGCATCAAATTGAACACCTAATAATCTTCCTTTTGCAAGTAAAGCACCATGTTGTTTTACCATTGTTGTAAAGTGTTTCGGCATATTATTTTTAGTAAATACTACTGCTTCTCCACATAATGCTCCAATTTTTGTTCCACCTATATAAAAAATATCACAGTATTTTGCTATGGTTTTGATATCTACATCAGTTTCCTTTGCCATTACTCCATAGCCTAATCTAGCACCATCTAAAAATAATGGTAATTCAAATTCTCTACAAATCGTAGATATTTTTTCTAATTCATCTTTTGTATATAATGTTCCATATTCTGTTGGATGTGATATATAAACCATTCCCGGAAATACCATATGTTCATGGTTTCCATCATTAAAAAATGTTTCTAAAAAATCTTTTAGCTCAGTTGCATCTATTTTTCCATTATGTTGTGGAACTGTTAAAACTTTATGTCCTGTATATTCTATAGCTCCTGCTTCATGCACGCTGACATGTCCAGTTTGCGCCGATACAACTCCTTCATATGATTTTAATGTTGTATCTATAATTATTTGATTTGTTTGTGTTCCACCAACTAAAAAATAAACTTCTGCATTTTCGCATACACAAGCTTTTTTAATTTTTTCTTTTGCTTTTTCACAATATTCATCACTTCCATATCCAGAAAGTTTCTCATAATTAGTTTTTATTAATGCTTCTAAAACTTTATAATGTGCCCCTTCTGAATAATCATTTTCAAAATATAACATATATATTTCCCCCTTAATTAAATTTGTCCATTCATATTTCTATAGTTCATAAACCTTTGAAACTTTATCTCTTGATAATACATCTAATATTAAATCTTTTCCTATTATCATGTTATTTTTAGTTAAAACATTTTTTGATGTTGCATATGCTAACTCAGGAAAATTATTTTCTTTGCTTAAATGCGCTAATAGTATTGATTCCGTTCCTCCCTCTACTAGCTCTGTACAAAAACTTGCAGCTTCTTCATTTGATAAATGACCGCCTTCAGACATTACCCTCTTTTTAAGTGCGTATGAATAACTTCCCATCATAAGCATATTAGGATCATAATTTGATTCTAACACTACTAATTTTGAACCTTTTACATTTTTTCTTATATTTTCAGTTATATATCCTATATCAGTTGCTATAGACATTTTTTCTTTTTCTGAATAGATATTATATCCCACTGCATCTTCTGAGTCATGTGGTATTGAAAAAGGTCTTATCTTTAAATCTCCTAAAACATAAGTTTTATCATTATCAAAAACCACCATATTTTCTTCTTTTATATTTCCGATTTTATCTTTCATTGAACACCATGTTTTTAAATTTGCATATATAGGTATATCTAATTTTCTAGACATAATTCCTGCACCTTTTATATGGTCAGAATGTTCATGAGTTATAAATATTCCACGTATTTTTTCTATATCAAAATCAACTTGTTGTATTCCTGATGTTATTGTTTTTCCTGCTAGTCCTGCATCTACTAAAATTCCCGTATCTTTATAAGTTACAACATGGCAATTCCCACTACTTCCACTTCCAATTGAACAATATTTTAACACCTTACCGCTCCTCTCTATCTTAACTTCTACATAATATTATACCAAAAAAATAGAGTGTGAGACGTTTTTCCACACCCTATTTAAAAATTACCTCATTATTTATATCTTAAACATTATATATATCTTAACTACATTTATCAACTATCTTATTTATATCCACCCCTTTATCCTTCCATAATTTCATAAATTGTTCTCCATTAACATTTTGGAACATATAACTCTGACAGTATTCTTGTAATGTTTCAAAGAAAATCTTATCTCCAACTTCTTTTCTTATTTCATTAAAAACTACTGCACCTTTTGTATATACATTTAAACTATATTCTGATGAGCTACCAAATTCATTAATTGCTTTAAACATATCTTCTCCTCGATAATTTTCACTTTGAACTTCCATAGTCTTCATCAATTTATCACTTACGTCTTTACCATATCTGCTTTCAAAATATAAAATAGTAGAATATTCCGTAAGCGCTTCATCAAGCCATGGTTCACTTACTTCATCATTTCCAACTATGCTATACCACCATTGATGTGCTGTTTCATGCGCAATCACATACTCTAGCAAGAACTTACTATCTTCATCATATAAATTTTTGTCTATCATTACTAAAGTCGGATATTCCATTCCTCCTATAAAGAAATCACTCGCTACTACTGAATATATATCGTATGGATATTCTGTAAACAACTCGCTAAATACTTTTATTGATTCTTTTGCAATTTTATTTGCCTCAACTGCTAAATCTTTGTCTAAACTATATGTAATAATAGAAGTTTTTCCATAAACACTTTTATTTATTATAAATTTATCACTTAATATCATTGCAAAATCTCTTACTTTTTTAGCTTGTAACTTACAAAGTTTTTTATCTTTATCTTTCTTTTCTTCTATTATTGAACCTGTACTAGCAATTTCATATTTGTTTGGAACTAAAATATTAACTGTAAAATTACTTGTATCACTATAAAATGGGTCTCCTATTGCTGAGTAACTTCCTAAATTCCATCCTTTTTCATCATAAACACATGCTATTGGAAACCAGTTAGTTATATTTATCGTATCATCACCATATCCAAAACGACCTAAGCAATTAGGTAATTTCACATTATATTTCATATCGATAGAACATTTCTCACCCTTTTTTAACTCTTTATCTAATTGGATTTCTAAAATATCTTTTTTATCTCCTGTTATATTGTATTTTAATTTTTTATTACTATTTAAAATGTTTAATATGTCTATGTATCCCCTATTAAAACCATTTGGGTATGCTTGTTCCATTTCTTCCTTTTCAAAAGGGCATGTTTCGCTATCCGAAAAAGCATTTGGATAGATATGCATATACAACTTGTCTAAAGTTTTGCCAGTATTATTTACATATGTAATATTTTGATTACACTCAATTGTCTTATCTTTATCATTAAATACAACATCAATTATGTAATTATTTATTTGTTTGTCATCTACTATTTGCATAGTATCATTCTCTGTCTTATGATTAATAAGAAAAAATACCCCTATAGCACAGAGTATAATAAGTATAACTAAGGCTATCTTTCTCCTTTTCTTATTAAAGTTTATAACCATTTTATTTCCCCTCCCATTTTACATGCATATTTTTTTTTTTTAGTTCAAAGATAAAACTATAATGTCTTATGTTATAATTTATCTGAGGTGATGAAATGTTTTTTAAAGAAGTTAATAAAAAAGATTCTGGAGATACTATAATCTCTAATATCTTCATAGATATATTTATGCCTATGGCTAATGGATTATACGTACAAGTTTATCTTTTAGGCTATCGACAAGCATGTGATCCTAAGGCCAATCCAAATTTTAATAATATTTCATTGGCTAAAAATTTAGGGGTTCCCTTATCAGATGTAATCAATGCTTGGAAGTATTGGGAACAACAAAAACTAGTAAAAATACATAAAAATGATGTTGAAGATGACTTTGATTTTTCAATTGAATTTGTAAATTTAAGAGATTTTTATATGAATAATATTGATAATAATAAAACTGTTGCCCCAGTCAAATCAGATACTGATAAACTGTTAGAAGCTAGAAATAACCCTAGCATTGTCAAAATGTTTAATTCTATAAACAAGATAATAGGAAGACCTTTAGTTCCAAGTGAAAATATGAAAATATTAGAGCTTATTAATGAATATAATTTAACTCCTGACTTAGTAGTATATGCATACGAATATAGTAAAGAGCAAAAAAACGGCAATCCTAAACCTTTAATTTATGTTGAAAGCGTACTTAGAAATTGGTATGATGCAAATATAATTTCTGTTGAAGATGCTAAAAATAGTTTTACAGCTAGAAAAGATAGATATTCTATTTATCGTAGTGTATTAAATCAACTTGGTTTCTCTAATAGACAACCAACAGATTCAGAAAAAGAAATTATAGATATATGGATTGATAAATACAATTTTAGTCAAGAATTAATATCATATGCATGTTCTAAGAGTATAAATACTCCAAATCCGTCTATATCTTATATAAATGGTATAATGGAAAATTGGTACTCTAAAGATATAACGACTATAGAAGATGTTGAAAAAGAAGAAGCTGAATTTAAAGCTAGTAAACAAAAAGAAAAAGAAGAAAATCAAAAGAAAAAAGAAACTAAAACTTATAATTACAACAATAATACTAACTATAGTAAAGATAGAGCTCCAAAGGTAGTTACTAGATATCACAATAGTTTTAATGAGCACTTCAGAAAATATTCTGAAGATGAGTTAGAAGCAAAATTACTCAAAGTTCAAAATTCAAAAAAAGCAAAGTAGGTGATTAATTAATTGAAAGACTCAGCAGTAAGAGAAATTCTTTTTTCGTACCAAAAGAAAAGAGATAAGGCAGAATATGAATTTGAAGAAAGAAAAAAGAGAATATATAACAAGTTTCCAGAAATAGAAAAAATCGACGATGAAATAACTAATGTTGGACTAAAAATGATGAGATTAGTTTTATCTACTTCTCCTGATAAAGAAAATTTATTGGCTAAGTGTAGAGAAGATATAAACTCGTTAAAAGAAGAAAAACAAAACTTCTTAAAAATGCATAATATCCCTGAACATGATTTAGAAATTCAATATGAATGTCCTATATGCGAAGATACTGGATTTTTAAAAAACGGAGAAAAATGCAATTGTTTTAAACAAGCTCTTATAAATGAATATTATAAAATGTCCAATATATCAAGAAACTTCAAAACACAAAACTTTAATACATTAGATCTTTCTCTATTTTCAGATGATATAATACCAGAACTAAATATATCATCAAAACAAAATATACTTGAAATATCAGCAATATGTGAAATGTTTGTGCAGAATTTCACTAAAGATAATGAAGAAAATCTATTATTCTATGGAGATACAGGTTTAGGAAAAACCTTTATGTCAAATTGCATTGCAAAAGCATTATTAGACAAAGGATTTACGGTTATATATCAAACATCATTTAAAATGTTTGAAATTATAGAAGAATACAAATTCCATAATATAAATAATTCTATATCAAAAGAAAACTACAATAATTTATTTGAATGTGATTTATTAATAATCGACGACCTTGGGACTGAGCTTACTAATACTTTTACAGTCAGTGAATTATTTATGATATTAAATACTAGACTTTTAAATAAAAAGAAAACTATAATATCAACTAATTTCTCCCTTGGAAAATTAGCTGAAACTTATACAGAAAGAATCTCATCTAGAATTTTTGATAAATTTACATTAGTTAAATTTGTTGGAAAAGATTTAAGATGGGAAAGTAAATTTGATTAAAAAAAGGATGTACCATTTAGATTCTAATCTAATGATACATCCTTTTTATTTTATATTAATGCTTAAATAATTTAGATATTATTTATCGAATACATTTTTTCTTATTATAGTTTGAGCTCTGTTTGGTCCAACTGAAACTAAGTCTACGTTAACACCTATTAACTCTTCTATTCTTGTTATATATTTTTTAGCATTTTCTGGAAGATCTTCGTATTTTTCAACTTTAGTTATATCTTCTGTCCAACCTGGCATTGTTTCATAAACAGGTTCACATTTAGCTAATTGTTCTAATGAAGCTGGGAAGTTTTCTAATATTTCATCTCCACATTTGTAAGCTGTACATACTTGTATTTCTTCGAATCCAGTTAATACATCTAATAACATGAATGCTATACTAGTTAAACCGTTTGTTCTAGCTGCATATTTAACAACAACAGCATCGAACCATCCACATCTTCTTGATCTACCTGTTACTGTACCGAATTCATGACCTTTTATTCTTATTTGGTCACCTATTTCGTTTAATTGTTCAGTAACGAATGGCCCTTCACCAACTCTTGTAGTATAAGCTTTAACTATACCAACAACGTCTTTTATCATGTTTGGACCTACACCAGCACCAACTGCGAATCCACCTGATGTTGGGTGAGAAGAAGTAACGAATGGGTATGTTCCTAAATCTAAGTCTAGTAAAGTACCTTGTGCTCCTTCAAATAAAACTTTTTTACCAGCTTTTATTGCATCATAAACTATTACAGTTGTATCAGCAACAAATGGTCTTAATTTTTCTGCGTATTCCATGAATTCAGCATATATTTCATCGTAGTTGAACATATCTGCTTCTTTATCATATACACCTTTAACTATTTTATTTTTTGCATCTACTTGACCTTTTAATTTTTTAGCAAATACTTCTTTATCCATTAAGTCGCATATTCTTATACCAGATCTTTCAGTTTTATCCATATAGCAAGGACCTATACCTCTTTTAGTAGTTCCTATTTTGTTATCGCCTCTTGCTTCTTCTGCTAAACCATCAAGTTCTTTGTGGTATGGGAATATTATGTGAGCTCTATCACTTACTTTTATATTCTTTGTATCTATACCGTTTTCTTGTAACATTTCAAGTTCTTCAAAGAATCCTTTTGGATCAAATACT
The DNA here is from genome assembly GCF_902468165.1 of uncultured Intestinibacter sp. Classification (NCBI taxonomy): domain Bacteria; kingdom Bacillati; phylum Bacillota; class Clostridia; order Peptostreptococcales; family Peptostreptococcaceae; genus Intestinibacter; species uncultured Intestinibacter sp. The sequence goes on along the minus strand of NZ_CABQXJ010000060.1, from coordinate 412 downwards.
ATACCGTTTCCTATAACATTTATAGTGTTTGGATTTAATATCCCAGATGGTATTAATCTTAATGCGAATTTTTTCCCATCTACAACTATAGTATGCCCAGCGTTATTTCCACCTTGAGCTCTTATTACTACATCTGCTTGAGTAGCTAAGAAATCTATTACTTTACCTTTTCCTTCGTCTCCCCATTGAGAGCCTACTATTGCTACTGTTTTCATACGTTCACCTCTATATAAATTATTATTAATTTTCGAACACTTACGTCTATTAGTTTATCAAACATTCGATTTTATTGCAACTTTATTTAAAAGATAAATAATTTAATTTGTATTTTTTGATAATTAGAAAATTTATCAACAAAAATTATACACAATTATCAACAGAAGCCTGTGGATATTGTGTATAATTTTTTAGT